>NZ_PNCT01000052.1:0-115847 GCF_005887365.1 Pseudoalteromonas sp. S3785
CTAAAAGCTAAAAGCTAAAAAACAGTCACAATTTAAAATTAAAACACTAAGTTACTCCATGTAGCAACCGTTCAAAGTGAGGAGAAAGTAATGTCAGCAGGATTAAAATTTAAACAGGCTATTGCTAATAATCGCCCATTACAAGTTGTAGGTACTATTAATGCTTACACAGCCATGATGGCTGAAAAAATGGGCCACCAAGCTATTTACCTCTCAGGTGCCGGTGTGGCAAATGCCTCTTACGGTATGCCCGATTTAGGCATGACCAGCCTAGATAACGTGCTTGAAGATATTCGCCGTATAACCGGTGCCAGCGACTTACCACTACTTGTAGATGCCGATACCGGGTGGGGCGGCGCGTTTAATATTGCGCGTACCGTTAAAGAAATGACTAAAGCTGGTGCGGCTGGTTTTCATATTGAAGACCAAGTAGCGCAAAAGCGTTGTGGACACCGCCCTAATAAAGAAATTGTAAGCCAAGGTGAAATGGTTGACCGCATTAAAGCGGCCGTTGATGCTAAAACCGATAGCGACTTTTACATAATGGCCCGCACTGATGCATTTCAAAAAGAAGGCTTAAATGCAGCGATTGACCGTGCCGCTGCCTGTGTAGAAGCAGGCGCAGACGCTATTTTTGCAGAAGCCGTGCATGACCTTGCCGATTACCAAGCGTTTTCGGAGGCGTTAAACGTGCCTATTTTGGCTAACATTACAGAGTTTGGCCAAACACCTATTTACACCAAAGAGCAGTTAAGCGAGGTAGGGGTTGAAATGGTGCTTTACCCACTTAGTGCGTTTAGAGCCATGAATAAAGCCGCACTTAATGTGTACTCTGCCATTTTAAATGAGGGCTCGCAGCAAAGCCAAATTGAAAACATGCAAACACGCGCTGAGCTATACGACTTTTTAGATTACCACACATACGAAAACACACTTGATAACCTTTTTTCATCAAAATCTGACAAATAACAATTATTAAAATCACACACAAATTTAAGATAGGAGAAGATCATGGTAGATAAAGCATTAGGCGGTGCAGGCTTACGCGGCCAAGTAGCAGGGCAAACAGCATTATGCACAGTAGGGCAAACAGGCTCGGGTTTAACGTATTGTGGTTACGATATTAGCGAACTTGCCGAAAAAGCGCAGTTTGAGGAGGTGTCGTTTTTACTTTCTCGTGGCGAGCTACCTACAGCCAATGAATTAGCTGACTATAAAGCTAAATTAAAAAGCCTACGTGGCCTGCCAGGTGCACTAAAAACCGTGCTTGAAAATATTCCTAAAGACGCGCACCCAATGGATGTTATGCGTACCGGTTGCTCTATGCTGGGTAACCTAGAAATGGAACTTGATTTTAGCCAAGCAAATGATGCGATTGACCGTATGGTTGCGCTCTTCCCAAGTATTATTTGTTATTGGTACCGCTTTACTCACGATGGTGTACGCATTGATACACAAACCGATGACGACTCAGTAGGCGCGCACTTTTTAACTTTATTGCACGACAAAGCACCGAGTGAGTTATTTGCACAAGTAATGAATGTGTCGCTAATTTTATACGCAGAGCATGAGTTTAACGCCTCTACGTTTACGGGGCGCGTATGTGCATCTACTTTGTCTGATATTCATTCTTGTGTAACCGGTGCAATAGGCACACTGCGCGGGCCACTGCATGGTGGTGCAAACGAAGCGGCTATGGATATGATTCAAGGTTTTACAAGTGCTGATCATGCCGAGCAAGAAATTATGGGTATGCTAGAGCGTAAAGATAAAATTATGGGCTTTGGCCACGCTATTTACCGCGAGTCTGACCCACGTAACGTTATTATTAAAAAGTTCTCTGAAAAACTAGCTAAAGAGGTGGGCGATGATGTGCTTTACCCTGTGTCGGTTAGGTGTGAAGAGGTTATGTGGCGCGAGAAAAAACTGTTTTGTAATGCTGATTTTTTCCATGCATCGGCGTATCACTTTATGGGTATCCCCACTAAGTTATTTACGCCAATATTTGTGATGAGCCGTGTTACAGGCTGGACGGCACATGTTAAAGAGCAGCGCGCTAATAACCGTATTATTCGCCCAAGTGCAGATTACACAGGGCCAGAGGCACGCAGTTACACGCCAATTGAATCAAGAGGCTGATTAGTTACACATAATACCAATCCGTAATAATACTTAATTAAGCGGATTGGTATAGGGTGAGCAATACGCTCACCTTTTGCCTTTTATTTCCCGTCACTTATTAGCGAACCTGTATTATGACCATAATTAATAACACCCAATACCGAAAACCCTTACCCGGCTCAAATGTAGATTACTACGATACGCAAGAAGCCGTTGATGCAATAAAGCCAGGTGCATATGCCACTTTGCCTTATACCTCACGCGTACTGGCCGAAAACTTAGTGCGCCGCTGTGAGCCAGATATGCTAACCGATGCGCTTACTCAGCTTATTGAGCGTAAACAAGATTTAGACTTTCCGTGGTATCCGGCGCGTGTAGTATGCCACGATATTTTAGGCCAAACCGCCTTGGTTGATTTAGCAGGCCTGCGCGACGCCATTGCTGCAAAAGGTGGGGATCCGGCAAAAGTGAATCCGGTGGTACCTACACAGCTTATTGTTGACCACTCTTTAGCGGTAGAGCACGCAGGTTTTGACCCAGACGCATTTGAAAAAAACCGTGCCATAGAAGATCGCCGTAACGATGACCGTTTTCATTTTATAAACTGGACTAAAACCGCTTTTAAAAATATTGATGTTATTCCGCCTGGTAACGGCATTATGCATCAAATTAACCTTGAAAAAATGTCGCCGGTTATTCAAAACCGCGATGGTATTGCGTTTCCAGATACCTTAGTGGGTACCGACAGCCACACCCCGCATGTGGATGCACTTGGCGTAATTGCTGTAGGTGTAGGCGGGCTTGAAGCCGAAAGCGTAATGCTTGGCCGTGCCTCATACATGCGCTTGCCTGACATAGTTGGTGTTGAGCTAACAGGCACTCGCCAACCAGGTATTACTGCTACAGATATAGTATTGGCTATTACCGAGTTTTTACGCGAGCAGCGCGTGGTATCGACCTATTTAGAATTTTACGGCGAAGGTGCAGATGCACTAACCCTAGGCGACAGAGCAACTATTTCAAACATGACGCCAGAATTTGGTGCCACTGCGGCCATGTTTTACATAGATGATAAAACAATAGACTATTTACGTTTAACAGGGCGTGATGAGGAGCAAATAGCGCTGGTAGAAAACTACGCTAAAACAGCTGGCCTTTGGAACGAAAGTTTAAAAACCGCAAAATATGAGCGCGTGCTTAAATTTGATTTATCAAATGTAGGGCGCAACATTGCCGGGCCTTCAAATCCGCACCGCCGAGTATCCACCAGCGATTTAGCCAAAGAAGGTATATCTGGCACGGTTGAAAACGAGGAAGGCTTAATGCCAGATGGCGCATGTATTATCGCGGCTATTACAAGTTGTACTAACACCAGTAATCCGCGCAATGTAATTGCTGCAGGCCTACTTGCGCGTAACGCAAATGCCAAAGGTTTAATGCGCAAATCCTGGGTTAAAACGTCATTAGCGCCAGGTTCTAAAGCGGTGCAATCATACCTTGAAGAGGCAAATTTACTCCCTGAACTTGAAAAGCTTGGCTTTGGTATTGTGGGTTTTGCTTGTACTACTTGTAACGGTATGAGCGGCGCACTTGACCCTGTAATTCAACAAGAAGTAATTGATCGCGATTTATACGCAACAGCGGTACTTTCGGGCAATCGTAACTTTGATGGGCGTATTCACCCATATGCTAAGCAAGCGTTTTTAGCCTCACCGCCATTAGTGGTGGCGTATGCTATTGCCGGTACTATTCGTTTTGATATTGAAAAAGATAGTTTAGGGCACGATCAAAACGGCAACGAAATAACCCTTAAAGATTTATGGCCAAGCGATGAAGAAATAGACGAGGTAATAAAGCAAAGCGTTAAGCCTGAGCAATTTAAAAAAGTGTACGAGCCCATGTTTGACCTAACCGTAGATTACGGTGAAGAGAACAATCCCCTTTATAACTGGCGCGAGCAAAGTACGTATATTCGCCGCCCGCCATATTG
The DNA here is from genome assembly GCF_005887365.1 of Pseudoalteromonas sp. S3785. Lineage (NCBI taxonomy): Bacteria > Pseudomonadati > Pseudomonadota > Gammaproteobacteria > Alteromonadales > Pseudoalteromonadaceae > Pseudoalteromonas > Pseudoalteromonas sp. S3785. The sequence goes on from NZ_PNCT01000052.1 coordinate 4,112, forward strand.
GGAAGGCGCCCTTGCCGGTGAGCGCACTATGACTGGCATGCGCGCCCTTGCTGTACTTGGCGATAATATTACAACGGATCATTTATCGCCTTCAAACGCCATAATGGCAAGCAGTGCTGCGGGTGAATACTTAGCTAAAATGAATGTTCCTGAAGAGGATTTTAACTCGTACGCAACGCACCGAGGCGATCATTTAACAGCGCAGCGTGCCACGTTTGCTAACCCTAAATTACTTAACGAAATGGTACGTGATGAAAACGGCGAAGTTAAACAAGGTTCATACGCACGTATAGAGCCTCAAGGTACTCATACTCGTATGTGGGAAGCAATCGAAACTTACATGCAACGTAAACAGCCGCTTATAATTGTAGCGGGCGCAGATTACGGCCAAGGCTCGTCTCGCGACTGGGCTGCAAAAGGGGTAAGGCTTGCAGGCGTTGAAGTGATAGCCGCAGAGGGCTTTGAGCGTATTCACCGCACAAACTTAATAGGTATGGGTGTATTGCCGCTTGAATTTAAACCCGGCACTACCCGCAAAACACTTAACATTGATGGCAGCGAAAGCTTTGATGTAAAAGGCGAGCCTACACCTGGCGCTACCATTGATTTGGTGATTACGCGTAAAAACGGTGAGGTACTAACAGTACCTATGAAGTGCCGACTTGATACCCAAGAAGAGCTTTCTATTTATGCTGCTGGTGGTGTATTACAACGTTTTGCACAAGACTTTTTAGAAGCAACCCAATCAGCATAAGGAGTGTGCATTATGTTTAAACCACAAATAAAAGTACCGGCAACTTATATGCGCGGCGGCACGAGTAAAGGTGTATTTTTTAAATTAACCGATTTACCAAAGCCCGCCCAAGTGGCAGGTGAGGCGCGCGATAATTTATTGTTACGCATAATTGGTAGCCCCGACCCATATGGCAAACAAACTGATGGTATGGGTGGTGCTACATCAAGTACTAGTAAAACGGTTATTTTAAGTAAAAGCGAGCAAACCGATCACGATGTGGATTATTTATTTGGCCAAGTGGCGATAGATAAGCCGTTTATAGATTGGAGTGGTAATTGCGGTAATTTAACCAGCGCAGTGGGTGCGTTTGCAATAACGAATGGCTTAGTTGATAAAAGCAGAGTACCCGATAACGGTGTAGCTATAGTACGTGTATGGCAAGCTAATATTAAAAAAAGCATTTTGGTTCACGTACCTATTACTAATGGCGAAGTGCAAGAAACTGGGGATTTTGAACTTGATGGCGTAACCTTCGCCGCTGCCGAGGTAAAGCTTGAGTTTTTAAACCCCGCCGATGGTGAAGGGGCGTTATTTCCAACAGGCAATGTAGTGGATAACTTAGAAGTACCAGGTATTGGCACTTTAAAAGCGACCATGATCAACGCGGGTATTCCTACTGTGTTTATTAACGCAAACGATATTGGCTACAGCGGCACTGAGCTGCAAGATGACATAAATAATGATATCGACGCACTTAAAAAGCTTGAAACAATACGTGCCCATGGTGCGGTAAAAATGGGCCTGATCAGCAATATTAGCGAAGCTCAAACACGACAGCATACACCTAAAGTCGCTTTTGTGGCAGCGCCATTAGACTATAACGCGTCCAGTGGTAAATTTATTGAAGCTAAAACAATTGATTTATTAGTACGTGCTATGTCTATGGGCAAGCTGCATCACGCTATGATGGGCACAGCCGCAGTGGCTATTGGCTCAGCTGCAGCTATTGAAGGCACGCTTGTTAATGTGGCCTCAGGTGGCGGCTCATTGAACGAAATTAACTTTGGGCACCCCTCTGGTACATTAAAAGTAGGAGCCGAAGCTCAACAGATAGACGGCGATTGGCAAGTAACAAAAGCGAGCATGAGCCGCAGTGCGCGCGTGCTGATGGAGGGCGTAGTGAGAGCACCTCAATAGTATTTCCAACGTTTTATTGAGTCATTAACGGTGCATACTGCGCGTTAATGACTTTTTAGCGTTTAGTTTTAATATAAAGCTAAATAAACATTCTGTTTATATATTTCATTTCAAAACACCACCCAACCTCATTCTTTTTCATTATATTAGCTTTAGCGGGCGTTTTTTTTAGCGTATCTGTCGCAATTACTTGAAGAATATTATTAACAAACTAAATTAAATGTAATATTCACTTAATATTGTGGATATATGGTACGCCAGAGCGATGCTTCTTAATGGTTTTAACATATGTCATTGAAAATATAGTAAAGCCTATGAAGAAGCGTCGTTTAAAATTAGATAAAAACTTGTACTCAAAACGTATAAAAATGTAGCAAAAACTCGTTACTTAATGTTACTTTAATTTATAAGTAACAAAGGTTGTTATTGTGTGTCTGTTTATGTTGTTTTGTAAACTTTCGCACGTATATTTAATAAAATAATTTTCTGATACTCATTGCAGGCTATCAAGGAGAAATAAATGGCACAGCGTATGACTAAAATTACCCCGATTGCAGCATCTGTTGCACTTACACTAGGTTTGGCGGGTTGTGGTTCAGACAACGACAGAAACACTTATGTTCCTCCAGTTGAATCGGTTACATCATCTGATGACGCTCAATTTAACGTAGAAATAACAGGTAAAGCTGTTAAAGGTGCAATGAAAGGTGCCGTTGTTAGCGTAATGACACTCGACGAAACAGGTCAAAGTGTTCCGGTTGCATTTAGATTAGAGGCTTCAGCAGAAGCTGAAACATTTACCGGCGAAGCAACGTCTCAAGATGCGGCTGATGCAGCAGTAGAAGCAAGCAAAATAGCGGGCAACCCCGATGCGCTAGTAACTGGTGATAATGGTAGTTACAGCATTTACCTTGAAGATGACTTTACAGGCCCTGTGTATATTACAGTTGCAACTGCTGAAGAGGGTGACGACAGTTATTTACGTTGTGATGCATATGTTGGCTGTGGAACTTACGATGAAGCGCCAGAAGCAGGCGATGTAAACGATGGCGACACTAACATTGAATTTGGTGAATGGTATAAAGCTGATCTAGAGCTTTCGGTTATTAAATATATTGCTGCAGCGGACGCTGATTCGTCTGATACAAGTGGTGAAGCAGGCGATGCAAATGTTGCTCGTTCGTTTAAAGCCAATGTAACCTTTTTAACTACGTTGGTTGCTCAAGCACTACTTGAAGCTGAAGCTGACGTTGACGCAGGTGCAATTGCATCAACAAGTTTAAATACGGTTATTCAGGTAATGGGTCCTGATGCAGCAGTATTATTATCTGCACTGTTAGGTGATGTATCTAACGGCGGCGCTGTTGATTTAAGTGATGTAGACGGTGAAGAAGCACTTTCACAAGGTGTATTAGCAATTGCTCAGCTGTCGTCGTCTATTCAAGGCTTATCTTCAATTAGCGAAGTAATGACTAGCATTAAAGAGGGTATTAAAGCAGGTACTTTAAGCACAACCGACGTTGCAGCAACTTTACAAACAGCTGTTTCTAGTACGGCGAGTGTGTTTGTAGCAATTGCAACAGGTGATGAAGCAGCAATTAAAACAGCCCTTGAAGCGGCTTATGCGGCTAAAGTCCCAGCACCTTCGGCGGCAGAGATAGCTGCATTTGCTGAAAACTCAGCAGGCATTGCTACTAAAGCTAAAGAAGCAAAAGACAATGCAGTTAAAAACGGCGCTGCAAGTGATGCAGAGCTGGCTGAAATTGCAACGGCTGTTCAAACAGTGTTAGAAGAACTTGGTTGTACAGGCGATGAGTGTGTAGCGGGCGATGACTTTTATGCTGATTTAGCAGTTGCTCTAAATGCTCAACTTGATGCATCTTCTACTGAGCTTACAGAACTTCAAGCTTCGGTAGATGCTGCTGAAGAAATGCTTGTTGATGTTCAAGCATTAGGTGGTGCTGCAATTACCGATGCAGACTCTGCAATTGAATTTGTTGCTGCTGTTGCAGCGCTTGAAAACGAAGCAGAAGCTGCTGACTTATCAAATATGGCTGATATTTTATATGTTAAATCACAGGGCTATGTTAGCACAGCTTCTTTACTTGTAGAGCAAAGCTCTGACTATCAAGGTGTACTTGATACTTCAACTGATTTACAAGACGCAGCCTTAGTAGAGGTAGAAAACCTAAGCGATTACGATGCAGCAATTGCGCAATTAGTAGCTGATGCACAAGCCGCTATTACTGAGTACGAGATTGAAGTAGCAGCTGCTAAAGAAGTTGCTATGAACACAGCCGATGTTGCAGGTGAAAAGAAAACAGCTGCTAATACTGCAGAAGCTGCATCAACAAGTGCGCTTGCTGCTGCACAAGCTGCTGTTGACTCGGGTGACGATGCACAAGCAACGGTTGCTTTAGTTGATGCTGCGGTTACTGCTGCTTCTGATTTTTCTGCTGCTGTCGATGCGCTTGAGCTTGCGATTGAGCAAGCCTTAGAAGCTGCAACTGAATATGAAGCTGTAGCAGTAACTGAAGCTGATATGGCTGAAGCCGCTGATTTAGTTGAAAGCGCAGAAATGATGGCCGAAGCTGCACAAACTCAGGCTGAACTTGCAAACGAGCAACTTGTAACAGCGCTTAGCTTACAAGCAGAAGCAGACCTTGCAGTGGCGACAGCATCAGTTAAAGAAACGTCAATGTCACTTTCTACAATGACGGTATTAACTAGCACGGGTGGCGATGCTCTATACGACACAGCCGAAGTGTTATTTGATGTGTTTGAAGAACTTGCTGATATGGGGAACTCTGGTGAAGGTACTTCAACAACTCATCCTGAATGGGCATACGACTACAGCCTAGACAACTTGACGCTAATGCTTACAAACTCAGCGACCGGTAGTGAAATTACCGCTTCGGCAGCGTACCAAGATGATCAACTTGTTGTTGCTTGGGGTGGCATGCTAAATACACAAAGCGATGCAACTATTGAGCTTGTTACAGGCGATGTAGACTCGGATGCACTAGAAGAGTGTCAAGCATTTGCTGATGGTACTATTACCGATTCAACACAAATTGATTCGTGTTTAGTATTTACTTTTGACGGTGCTGTAAATGCAGATACCGTTGATGACGCAGAGCTTACTATGGCGCAAGCGTGGAACCGTATTGAAATTATGGACGGTGACTCAGGCTTTATGGGTAACCTAAACTTAAGCGGCATGGATGAAACTGATTCTGTAATGCTAGAAGCTATGGGTATGTCTGGTGACTTAGACTTTAGCGTAATGTCTGAAGTGGATAGCAGTGGTGATGAAGATATGACCATGCTTGAAATTAAAGTTAACGGTGACGCAGCTATGGGTTACACGCTGTCTATGTCGGGTACCGAATCAGCTGGTTACATGGGTGATGTTAAAGCGATGTACAATGGCATGATGATGACCTTTGGTACCGCAACTAAAGTAACAAACGGTGTTTCGATTACTTACATTGATGATGAAGTAATTGAGTACACAGATGTGACTTTAATTGACTCATCTAACTAATACTTAAACTATAAAAGGGAAAAGCGGTGCGCTTTTCCCTTTTTTTATAGAAAGCGATTAAATTATGAAAAAAAAAATTCTCTTGTTAGGATTTTCAACTGCTCTACTTTCACCTCTAGCTTCTGCAAATAATCAATTTCAAATATTTACTCACTTTGACGCCGAAATCTACACTGAGGCACAGCCAGTACAGGCATTTGTAGATGACTTTGACGAGCCTATTAAATCTGGCGATAGTGCATTTACTTATAATATTTTTGAAATTGGTGTGGGCTATAATAATTTTAAAGTGGGCCTGCAGAGCCGTTATGATTATGTACTTAATTTTGACCCAGACACTGCACTTTATACTTATTTAGAAAAAAACGACTTACCCTTTGAAGAACGATTTTACACATATCAGTTAAATGCAAAGCAAGTGACCTCTAATGGGGTATTTGTATCATACGATTTTAAATTTTTAGATAAAAACGCGCTTACTATTACGCCAAAAGTGTCTGTTTTTGCCAGTACACATTTTCAAGATGCTTCTGTAGATGGGCGAGTGTTTAGTGATGATGTTGAAGGCAGTATTACTGCTGATTATAATTTTTCGAAAGATATTTTATTCAAAAAGTTTACCCCTTCTGAAAACCCTGAAGGCCTAGGTTATAGTTTAGATATTTTTGCCGATTGGCAAATAAATGATGATTTAAAAGTAGGCCTAAGTGTAAAAGACTTACTTTATAAAACTGACTTTGATGATACTGGCTCAGTAAAAGGGCAAACGACCGAAATTCCTTTCAGCGAAGATGAGAGTGGTAATGTTACCTCTACACCTACTGTATCTCTTCAAACTTCAGCTTTTGGGAATACCCAGTCACATACACTCGATATGGAAATGCGTATTACGGCTTTTGCCGATTACAGAATAAATAACCGCTACTCAACTGCTTTTACAGTAAAACAGTACGATAAAGATACCTTTAGTCAGTTAAAAGGGCGTATTCATTTTTGGGATCATTGGAAGGTACAAGCTGGCTATGAAACAAAAAGTGAAGCGTTTTTAGTTGGTATCGAAAACGAGTACTTTGGTCTTAATTTACAAACCGACAGCTTAGATTTAGATAAAGCTTATTATGCGAATGTAAATTGGTACATGAACATTAAGTTTTAAGGAATGAAGATGTTAAAAAAACTTTTACCTTTGTCAGTTGCTCTAGCGCTTAGTGGCTGTGGTGGCTCTTCAAATGATAGCAGTGACGAAGCGATTGAAATAAGCGTAGCATCCACCTCTACCGTAAATTTTTATGTGCCTAAATGGCAATCAGCTAAAGGTACGCTTAATCAATTAGACGGCCAAGGCAATGTAGTAGAGTCTGTTGCAGTCGAAAACATAAATACTGCAAGCGTGAGCGTATCGCCTCTTAATTTTTATACATTTGAATTTATACCTTACGATAGTGCTTTGCCATGCCCACGCTTTACCGGTTGCGGCAGAACGCTTCGCGGCGATGTAAACGATATAAATGAAAACCGTTTAATTGATTTTGAAGAGATAACTGGCGTTAATTTAAACTATGCTGCTCGCGCTTATGTTGCACCGGGCGTTAATGAAGTATTTTTCTCGCCGTTAAGTACCGCAATTACGAATGCAAATGTTGACGCGACCCTTGCAAGTTTATCTGCGAGTCCTTTTTATCAGCTTACACACAGCAGCCTAAGTAATACACTAGAGGCAGAAATTGTGGCTGATGCATTTACCTATGGGGCTATTGTAGCTGGTGTGTCTGTTGAAGGGTTTGATTTAGCCACTGCATTTGATGATTTTACTACCGAGCAAGATGATACCAGTGCGTGGCAAACTTACAGTAATTTAGCTGATCAATACATTGCAGATAACCTTTATAGTGAGCAAGGTAATGGTTTAATTCAAAGTGTAGCAGGGCAGGTTAAGCAAACTATTGCGAGCGTGACTAGCTACACCAATTGGCAACAAAAGGTTGAAACTGAGCAAGCACTCGAGTCGCGCGAATTACTCGAAAATATAAGAGACGCACTGGGTGTTATTCGCTTACAGGACACAACCTACGCAGAGGATGTAGATGCTAAACTTGCGCAACTAGAAAGTGCACTTGATGATGATACCCAAAAAGCGATCACTGTGCTTGCTGAAGTACTTAACGAAGTGCTCATAAATTATTCGCCCCTTGCGGAAGTTTCTGCAAGCGAAGGACAATACAGGTTACGCGATCTTGATATTAGCTATTCTACATCCCCTTACGAATGGCTAATTACGGGTACTTACGACGGTTTACCAGTTAGTATAGATATGTCTATTCCTACTTTTAGAATAAGTGGTGTACTGGGCGATAAAGTCGAAGGGGTTATGAATGCTTCTGTTATCAACGGCGATACTCGCTTAGATGTTGATGTGAGCGAATTACTAATTGAATTTGATGGGGTAAGTGAGCAAAGCGAGTTATTACCTGATGCGCAAACAGGCATAGCTAATATTATCACTGATGTTGTTATTGCTAAGCAGTCTGGCGAGCTAACAGGTGAGATATCATTAGATTCAAACCGTTTTGTATCTGCGTTTGCACAGGAAGTTACTTCTCTTTCTTCATTTGATTTTGAAGGGCAGTTTCAAAGCGATATTCAAACAACACCTTTTCATATTACCGCGCTTGAGGCTTCACCACTCAGTGGTGAGGAAAACGACGATTTAATGTTTGGCCTTGAGTTGGCGCTGCCCTTGGGTGGTGCGAGTGATTTTAGCCTGGCGTATGTAGGTGATGTTATTGATTTATCGCAGCTTACTAGTAGCGATGTCTTTATTAGCGTAAAACAAAAAGCCTTAGATTTACGCATTAGAGAAGTAAATAGCAATATTAGTTTAACTGCAAAAGGTGAAAACGGCCGTTGGCTCGACGTAAAACAAGCTGGCAGCAACTACAGCGGTGGCTTGTACTTAGGCGATACAAAAATTGCGGATGTAACTGCAGTACGTGGTATCCCTGGGGTGTTATTTCCTAATGGTGATTTTGAGTCGTTGTTTTAAACGCGACTTAACCCAATTTTAAGCCCAGCAAATTTAGTAAATGTGCTGGGCTTTTTTATGGACAAGGTTTTTTATAATAGCTCTATTTCTACGGTTTCGTTTTTTTCAATATTGCCACTTTCTGCGGGCACTACAATAAGGCAATTTGCATGACTAAGCGATGAGAGTACCCCCGAGCCTTGCTTATTTATAGGCGTTACCAACAGGTTATTGTTTTCGTCGGTACTGGCAATACCGCGTTGAAAGTCGGTACGGCCTGGGCGCTTTTTAATCAGTGTGGTTGTAGTCGCTTTTAAGCTTAACTTAGCAGTATGCTCATTTCCTGAAAGCTTTGTAAGGGCGGGTTTTACAAGTCGCTCAAGCGTTACAGCCGCTGATACTGGGTTACCTGGTAAACCGAAAAAGTAGCTGTTAGGTAATTTACCAAAAGCAAAAGGTTTACCCGGTTTCATGGCAATTTTCCAAAAATGGATATCGCCAATCTCATTTAATACTTCTTTGGTAAAATCGGCTTCACCAACGGATACACCACCAGAGCTTATTACAGCATCAGCTTGCTCATTTGCTTTTAAAAACGTGTTTTTAATGAGCGTTTTATCATCGGGAATTATCCCAAAATCAATCACTTCTATATTGCTATCATTAAGCTCGCTTAAAATAACTGCTCGATTACTTTCATAAATAGCGCCTGCATGAAGCGCATTGCCCGGCTCTATAAGTTCATCCCCGGTAGAAAACACCGCAACTTTAAGTGTTTCATATACGCTTACTTGGCTAATGCCAATAGAGGCAAGTAAGCCTACATCGACTGCTTTTAGTTTTCTGCCAGCTTTAAAAACAGCACTATTTTTTGCAATGTCTTCACCTGCAAAACGTACGTTAGCATTGAGTTCAATTTTGCCTGTAAATGTTATTTCGTTGTTATTTACAGTGGCGTTTTCTTGCATCACTACCGCATTAGCGCCAGAGGGCAGGGCTGCGCCGGTCATAATTCTCACGCATTGCCCTGGGATTAAAGTGCCCTCAAAGGTTTGCCCAGCAAATACACTGCCTACTTGTTGATAAGTTGTTAAGCCTTCACTTAGGCAAAGCGCATAGCCATCCATTGCCGAATTATCGTGACCAGGCACATTTATATCAGATTTAATATCGCGTGCTAGAACACGGCCCACACTGTGCATTATAGAAATGGTTTCTGCGGCTTTATTAAAGTTAATGGCGTTGAGCATATTACTTATTGCGGTATCTACAGGTAATAAACCAGGTGCATTGCATACATCGTTCATATATATTGTTTTTTATAATGTGACTGATTTTTAAAACAATACTTATAATGTTAAAGCTTTACAATACATGGTGTGGTTATTTGTTGTTACTGTTAGTGCTATTTAGCAACTGCGTTAGCGCAAAAGAAACACTGCATATAGCCGTTGCGAGCAATTTTAAACCAGTGCTACAAAAGCTGATTACTGATCCTGCACTTAAAAATATAAATTTTAAAATATCGGCAGCATCTAGCGGTGTATTACACTCGCAAATTATGCATGGAGCGCCGTACGATGTTTTTTTATCTGCTGATGCGTCGCGTCCACAAGCACTTATAGAAGATGGTTTTGCAATTAAAGACAGTTTAACAACCTATGCAATAGGTTTATTAGCACTTTGGCAACCAAGTAGCAGCGTTATGAATAATAAATTAGCCATTGCGAACCCACGTTTTTCGCCTTATGGGCAATCATCAATGCATTACGCAAAAGCGTTTATAAAAACCCCCTATGAGTTTGTCTATGCAAATAATATTACTCATGCCTTTCAATTTGTTGAAACAGGCAATGCCGCTAAAGGTTTGGTGGCGTTATCTACGTTAAAGTCGGCTTATGGTAAAACTAAAAATAAAAAATATTTAAACTACACGCTTATCAACACTAAAAATTACCCTGAAATAACACAGCAAGGCGTTATTATTAGCGCATCAAAGCATTTAACTGTTGCTAAAAAGTTTATGGCTTTTTTAAATGCCCCCGCAACCGCAAAAACATTATTAGCACTTGGCTACAAAGCAAAGGACAGTGATGCTAGCAAGTGATTTAACAGCGCTGTGGCTTACAATTAAACTTGCCTTTATAACAGCCGCTATTTTGTTAGTGATATGTATTCCGCTTGCGTGGCAACTTGCCAGTTATAAAAGTAAGTTAAAGCCTATATTAGAAGCACTTATAGCCATGCCTTTGGTACTGCCGCCTACGCTAATGGGTTTTTATTTATTAGTGCTGTTTTCACCTACGCATGCATTTGGCCAGTTTTGGTTTTGGCTTACTGGTACGCAGCTCGCATTTAGTTTTCAAGGGGTGGTTATTGGCTCATTATTTTATTCACTTCCGTTTGTGATGCAGCCGCTACTAGCGGGTTTTAAACAAATAAATACCACCTATGACCAAGCAGCTATTGCTTTAGGAATAAGCCCATTTAAACGATTTATGTATTTAACGTTACCGCTATTAAAGCCAAGTATAGGCAGTGCCTTTGCGCTGGGTTTTGCCCATACATTAGGAGAATTTGGTTTAGTGCTAATGATTGGTGGCAATATACAAGGCGAAACCCAAGTGGTGTCTATTGCACTTTACGACCATGTAGAGTCACTTAATTATGGGGCTGCGCATCAATTATCGTTGGTGTTGCTCGCAATGGCGTTTGCGTGTTTAGTGTTGTTGTTTAAATTTAATAAAACCGTGATAAACGGAGCTGCTAATCGTGCTTAAAATACAATGCCATCAACGTTTGGACGATTTTGAACTCAATGTTGACTTAGCTATAAACCAATTTGATATTTTAGGGGTGTTTGGTCCTTCGGGCTCTGGCAAGTCGAGCTTATTACAGGCGATAGCGGGGCTTAGTACGGCGCAAAATGTGTGTATAAATAATCATAATATAACCCATCTAAAGCCAGATAAACGCCTACTTACTTTACAGCTGCAGTCGTGCCCGTTATTTCCACATTTAAATGTGATGGGTAATTTACTGTTTACTCACACGCATTGTAAAAATAAAAGTCACAACTTAACGCCTGATCAGGTGATTGATTTGTTAGCACTAAATCCATTACTCAATCGTGATGTAGCGGGGCTTTCGGGCGGTGAGCGTCAGCGTGTAATTTTTGCCAGAACACTTCTAAGTGGGCAATCAGTTATTTTACTTGATGAGCCATTTAGTGCATTAGATTGGTCAACGCGTTTTACTATGTTGGCGGGAGTGCAACAACTTAATAAATCCCATGGTATTAAATTTATTATTGTTAGCCACTCTTTAAAAGAGCTCCTTTATTGTAGCGATACATTAATACATATGGCGAAAGGTAAGGTGCTTAAGTGTGGTGCCACACAAGACGTGGTGCACAGTATTTATACAAATAAGAGCCAAACACCACTGAGTGTACTTAGTTTTAGTAAGTCTGAATTTAATGATGCATTTGGGCTATGCAAGCTAACCCTTAGTAACAGCTTACAACATGTATATGCAGTGCCTTCGCTGGTAAAACAAAGTCATAAGTTAATTATAGAAAGCGGGCAAATAACCTACAGCAAAGTAAAGCCGACTAACCAGTGTAGTGCAAACGTGCTAATAGGTACGCTTGAAAATACCCAGCAGCTTGATGAGCAATGGCTACTTACCGTTAATGTAGATACGCAGTTGCTGTATTGCGTGGTATCTAAAAGGCAATGGCAACAAAGTAATGTGCAACTGGGTGAGCAGGTTTACCTGACAATAAATAATTTAGAAACACTGAGCTAGGCTTTTAAAAGCAGTCATGAATTTTAAATGTATTAAATCAGGCATTGCAAACTGGGCAGTGCTTATTTTTAACAATGTTAAAACGGTTAAACTCCATACTCAAACCATCAACAAGTAATAGTTGTTCAGTGAGTTTACTATTAAGTCCTGCAATAATTTTAAGGGCTTCAGTTGCTTGAATACTGCCAATAAGTCCTACAATAGGGGAGAGCACGCCTGACTCGGAGCAGCTTTGAGTTTGTTCGCCAAAGAGCTGTGACACACACCCATAGCAATGGCTATTAGGCGCCATTGTAAAGCAAGCAACTTGCCCCTCAAACCGAATAGCAGAGCCAGAAACCAAAGGCGTGCAGGTGTTAAAGCAGCTGCTATTGAGTAAGTTACGCGTTGCTAAGTTATCAGAGCAATCAATAACAACATCCACTTTGCTAAGTAAGTGCTCAAGGTGCGCACTTTCGTCTAAAAATTCATCAATCGTGTGTATTTCTATTTCATTATTCAACTGAGTTAAATGCTTTTTTGCACTGTGGGTTTTTAAGCTGCCGATATCAGTGTGTTTGTAAAGCACCTGCCTTTGCAAATTTGTCGAATCAACCACATCGTTATCGACAAGCGTTAATGTTCCTACTCCTGAGGCAGCCAAGTATTGTGCTACAGGGCAACCTAATCCACCTAGCCCAACTATAAGCACATGACTTTGCCATATTTTTTCTTGCCCATCGATATCCAACTGAGGAAGCATAATGTGGCGTGAATAGCGTAATTGCTGCTGATAGGTTAAAGGCGGTTTTTGCATTTATTTTTTCTCATAATTTTTTTAAACAATACCAATTAGTTAAATCTTAGAGCAAGTAAAGCTTAAAATTTCTTTGCACTGTTTACGCTCACAGTGGCTGCTTTAATAGTGCAAAGCAAAAAAAATAACATTTCCAAAAAATATAAGTATATGAAAAGCCTGACTAATAATTATTGGCTTAGTAATTGCTGAAGGCGGTTAACGTTAATTTAACAATCGTCGCAGTGTTTTTACTACCAAAGTTGTATTCGCTGCTTAAAACAATAATCGTTACAAGGAAAAAAACATGCAACCGAGTACTGGGTTTAATCTCATATCGTTTAGCGGAAAAATGAAAATACTACATTTAAGCTGGATGGTGTTTTTTATCTCTTTTTTTGTATGGTTTAACCATGCGCCATTATTAGGTGCCATAGCGAGCTCGCTAGGAATATCCATGGCACAGGTTAAAACGCTACTAATTTTAAATGTCGCTTTAACCATTCCTGCACGTGTTGTGGTTGGTATGCTAACCGATAAATTTGGACCTCGCATTGTTTACGCTGCACTACTTATTACGTGTAGTATTCCGTGTTTTATGTTTGCACTTGCAACAACGTTTGAGCAAGCAGCTATCGCCCGTTTTGCACTTGGCTTTATTGGTGCGGGTTTTGTTGTGGGCATTCGCATGGTGAGTGAATGGTTTCCAGCAAACGAGCTAGGTACAGCCGAAGGTATTTACGGAGGTTGGGGTAACTTTGGCTCAGCAGCAGCTGCTATGTTACTGCCAATATTAGCGCTTATGTTTGGTGGCGAAGATGGCTGGCGTTATGCAGTAGGTGTAACTGGTGTATTAAGCGTAATATTTGGTGTTATATGGTATATAAACGTAACTGATACGCCTAAAGGTGGCACATACTTTAAGCCTAAAAAAGTAGGGGCAATGGAAGTAACCAGTAAAGGTGACTTTGTATTACTACTTATAATGAAACTCCCTATGTATGGTGCATTGGCGTTACTTACCTGGAAGCTTTCTCCTACTGGCGCAAACTTACTTTCTGAAAATTTTGTAATTGGCACATACGTGTTTTTAGTGCTGCTTTATATTTACGAAGTGTATAAAGCGTTTGATATAAATGGCCATATTTTTAAACAACCTGTTCCAGAATCACACCGTTACGACTTCAAACAAGTTGCTGTTTTAAACATTCTTTATTTTACTACATTTGGCTCAGAGCTAGCTGTTGTATCTATGCTGCCATTGTTTTTTATGGAAGTATTTGGTCTTGATATGGTGTACGCAGGCTTATTAGCATCAGCTTATGCATTTATGAACTTAGCCTCTCGCCCCGGTGGTGGTTGGATTTCAGATAGAATGGGTCGTCGTAAAACACTTATTGTACTTACCACAGGCCTAGCTGTAGGTTATTTTGTTATGGGCTTAGTTGACGCAAGCTGGCCGCTTTGGCTTGCTGTTGCCGCTGCTATGGCGTGTTCGTTTTTTGTGCAAGCAGGGGAAGGCGCAGTATTTGCCGCAGTGCCACTTATTAAACGTCGTTTAACGGGTCAAATTGCAGGTATGACAGGTGCCTACGGTAATGTAGGGGCTGTTGTATATTTAACGGCGCTCTCGTTAGTTGATTACCAAACATTCTTTATGATTATCGCTGCCAGTGCATTGTTAGGTTTAGGTGCATTATTTTTCATGAAAGAACCCGATGGCCACATCACAGAAGTAAACGAAGATGGCACCGTTGAACTTATTTCTGTGACTTAAGGCATATTTATGTTTGATGAAACCCAAAAAGCCAGCGCACTTACAAACGAACTTAACGTTGAGTTTGGTGGGCACAGTAGCAAAGGTATAAAAACCGAAAACCAAGATGCGTTTGCTGCCCTTAATACTCAAGCGCAAGAAAAAGAGTCAAAAGGGGTGATTGCCTGCTTGGCCGATGGGTGTTCATCAGCAAAAAATGCTAAACAAGCGTCACAGTTATCGGTAACGCATTTTATAAATGAGTATTTAAATACACCACCAAGTTGGGCCGTTAAAAAGTCGGTATCTAAGGTATTGGCTAGTTTAAATCAGTGGCTGTATTCGCAATCGGTTAATTACAATCACCTTGGCCAGCGCCAAGCCGATTGGATGACCACGTTTACAGCGCTTATTTTAAAATCGGCTACGGGTTATATTTTTCATTTAGGTGATACCCGAATTACGCGTTTACGGACAAAAAATATGGAAGCAATAACACGCGACCATAAAGTTAACGATACCCTAACGCGGGCTTTAGGCGCACAGCTTCATCAAGAAATTGATGTATACGAAGTTGAACTTAAAGCTGATGATATTTATATACTTACCTGCGATGGTGTACACGATGTGTTGCCATACAGTGATATACAAAAGCTAATTAATGAGCATGCTAATCTAGAACACGCGGCAAAATCAGTGACAGAGCTTGCCATAGCAAGAGGCAGTGACGACAACGTAAGCTGCTTACTTGTAAAAGTGAATAGTATTGCAAAACAAAATTTAGACGAGTTATATCACTCTTTAACTAGACGTAAAATTCCGCCACCGTTAAAGGTTGGCCAAAAAATTGATGACTTTACTGTTATCCGTGAATTACACGCCAGTAGCCGCTCGCACATTTATTTGGTGCAACAAACACCCGATACGCCGCCTGTTGTATTAAAGGCGCCTTCGGTAAATTTTGAAGACGACGTGCACTACCTTCAAGGCTTTATAAGAGAAGGCTGGGTAGGGCAACGTATTAATCATCCCAATGTTATGAAGGTTTTAAATACGCAATCGCAAAGCCGATTTTTATATCATATTTGCGAATACATGGACGGGCAAACACTGAGTGATTGGAAACATGATGTGCCGCATCCAGAAATTACCCAAGTACGTAGTATTATTGAACAAATAGTACAAGCACTTAGAGCGTTTCAGCGTTTGGATATGGTGCACCGCGATTTAAAACTCGATAATGTGATGATAGATCCCCACGGCAAGGTAACATTAATCGATTACGGTACGGTAAGTGTTGCGGCAATGGATGAGTCGGTAAAGCAAATTGCTGATGATTGCCCACAAGGGACGGTAGATTACACCGCACCAGAGACACTTATTTCGCTGCATGCTGATTTTAAAAGCGATATGTTTTCGCTTGGGGTGATTGCTTATGAGCTACTGTGTTCAAAGCTGCCCTATAAAACATTGCCGATAAATCATACCCCTATTGATTACAGCCATTGGCAATACACAAGTATTCGTAAATACAGAGCCGATATCCCGTTTTGGTTAGATCAGGCTTTAATGAAAGCATTGGCGCCAAAACCAGAGCTCAGATACCACGCATTTTCTGAGTTTTTAGCAGATATTAATAAACCTAATCCACTTTTACAGAGTTCAGCCAATAAAATTTCAATAATGAAACGCGATCCAGTATTAGTTTGGAAGAGCATTTCGCTGTGTTTATTTATCATTTTATTGTGCGTACTCATAATTAAAAACTAAGAGACCAACATGTTAAATTATAAAAATAACTTACCTATTATTTTAATGATAGGGTGCATTGCTGCGCCTTCAATAAGTCATGCTGCACAAACCGACCTTAACTTTAGACTGCGCTTTGAAAGCGCAGAGCAAGATAACGCATTAAAAGATGCAAGTAGCTTAACGCTGCGCACACGCCTTACGCATAAAACAGATGAAGTGAATGGTTTTTATGCTCTTATTGAAGTTGAAGACAGCCGCAGCCTGTTAGGTGTGGACGATTACAATAATACACTAGGTAAAAATACTGATTATTCAGTAATAGCCGACCCAGAAACCACAGAAGTAGATCAAGCTTTTGTTAAGTACGCTAAAGATGCGTTATCAATTAAAGTAGGTAGACAAGTAATAGCGCTTGATGGACAACGATTTGTGGGTCACGTTGGCTTTAGGCAAGACAGACAAACCTTTGATGCTGCAACGGTCAATTACACATTTAATGATATTAACTTGCACTATAGCTACATAAGCAAGCGCAACCGTATATTTGCCGATAGCAAAGATATTGATTCATCCGATCACCTAATCAATGCACGTTTTAAAACAAGCGTAGGTAAAGTGGTTTTATACGGTTATTTATTAAGTAACGACGCTGTAGATGACGACAGCTTAGATACCTATGGTGTTTCATTTACTGGGAATAAAACGCTCGGCGACACAAAGGTTTACTATAAGGCAGAGTACGCCACGCAATCTGCTTCAACGAGCATGAGTGATTTTGATGCTGATTACTATGCCCTTGAGGGTGGCGTTGATTTAGGCGGTTTAGGTATTGAAACCGTTTCATTAAAAGCCGGTATTGAATCACTGGGTTCTGATAATAGCGATTATGGTTTTGCTACGCCGCTTGCCACAATGCATAAATTTAATGGTTGGGTTGATACGTTTTTAGCAACTCCTGCACAAGGACTTGATGACACTTATGTAAGCTTAAATGGTAAAGCCTTTGGCGGTAAATGGTTAGTGGCTTATCACAACTATGATGCCAACGATAATGCGAATGAGGTTGATGATTTAGGCTCAGAGCTAAACGTGCAATACGTTAAGCCTATTAATAAAACCTATGCCGTGGGCGCTAAATATGCCGATTATTCAGCAGGTGATAGCGCTGCAGGCAAAGTTGACACTCAAAAACTATGGGTATGGGTAAACGCTAAATTCTGAGTACTTACACAAGTACTTAAACACAGGTATTTAGACACAGTTTAATCCTCGTAATTTAAATCGTTACAAGTTGGTGCAATTACGCCAGCTTGTGGTGCTTTCATTTCTTTTTTACTGCACCAAGTTGGATAACTCACTGAAATATATTGATTATATATCTGGCTTGCATATTGCTATAACAACTACATAACAAATTATACGTTTGAAGTATTAATTTATGCATTTAGTACTTTAAATCAAACAGGTGATTTTAATGCCAAGTAAGCAACGTGTTGTCGTCGTAGGAAACGGAATGGTGGGGCATCATTTTGTACAGCAACTAGTGTCGCAACAAGGTGATAGCAAAAATATTGATATTACAGTGCTCAGCGGTGAAGACCGCCTCGCTTATGACCGCGTTCAGCTCTCGTCGTTTTTTAAAGGTAAAACCGAAGACGATTTAGCACTTACCTGCAGTAAAACCTATCAAGATTGGCAAGTGAGTTTTCATACTCATTCTAAAGTGGTTGATATAAACCGAGATGCAAAAACGGTGACTACTTCAAAAGGTAAGTCATTTACGTACGACAAGCTAATATTGGCAACGGGCTCATTTGCATTCGTGCCACCCATTCCAGGTAAGGATCGTGAGCATTGCCTAGTTTACAGAACCATTAACGATTTACATGCCATAAAAAAATCTGCACAGGGCAGTAAAGTAGGCGCGGTTATTGGTGGCGGATTATTAGGGCTAGAAGCCGCAAATGCCTTAAAGCAGCTTGGCTTGCAAACTCACGTGATCGAATTTGCGCCACAACTTATGGGTGTACAAATTGACGGGGCTGGTGGGCGGTTACTTAAAAATAAAATTACTGACCTTGGTGTTACAGTGCATACCTCAGTGGCTACAGAGCAAATTATTGAGGGTGAAAATAGCCGTTATAAAATGTGTTTTAAGGGTGGTCAAACCCTAGAAACCGACATGATAGTGTTTTCAGCAGGTATTCGCCCATACGATAACTTAGCTCGCGAGTTTAATTTAGAATTAGGTGAGCGCGGCGGCATAGTAATAAACAACCATTGCCAAACGAGTGATAAAAACATATACGCCATAGGCGAATGCGCCCTTTGGAATAACTTTATTTTTGGACTTGTAGCACCGGGCTACGCTATGGCGAAAGTAGCGGCGGGGCATGTTTTAAAACTGCTTTCTTTAAGTACAGCTTCAGATACACCTTTAGGCAATTATTCAACCAATACTGATGAATTTAGCGGCGCTGATATGAGCACAAAGCTTAAATTAATGGGCGTTGAAGTAGGTTCAATTGGTGATGCCCACGCCCGCAGTGAAGGCGCAATTAGCTATTACTTTGAGGATCAGCCAAATGGTATTTACAAAAAAGTAGTCACAAATGAGCAAGGCAACAAACTTATAGGTGCTGTACTTGTTGGCGATACCAGTGATTACGATAATTTATTACAGTACCACTTAAATAGTATAGAGCTTAGCGTGCCTGCAGAATCGTTAATAATGCCACTTGCAGGTGAAACGGGTGAACTAAGCGCTGATGATTTACCAAGTGATGCCATTATTTGTGCGTGCCACAAAGTGACAAAACACACCATTGAACACGCTGTTATGCAAGGCTGTAGCGATTTAAGTGATGTGCAACAAGCCACTAAAGCAAGTACGGGGTGTGGAGGCTGTGAAAAACTAGTGCAAAGCGTTATTAGTAGCGCACTTAATAATAAAATTGCCACGCTAACCCCAGTAGATGAGCCTGTATCACAAAGCGCTTAACACTCACTATAAGAGAGCAGTATGAAAACGTTAAACACATGTTCAAATAAGCCTTTGCTTAAACAAACTACTTGCGCTTATTGCGGTGTAGGGTGTGGGGTTGATATTTCATTATTAAATAATACCCCAACAAAACTTGAAGGCACCCGCGAACACCCCGCTAATTTTGGCCGCTTGTGTGTTAAAGGCACGCATTTGTTAGATACAACAGGCACCGACAACAGATTAACATCGCCCCTTATTGATAACGAACCGTTCAGCTGGGATGCTGCAACCAAATATGTAGCTAACAGGTTTAACGCCATTATTAAAGAACACGGGCCAGATTCGGTCGCGTTTTATGTATCGGGGCAGTTACTCACCGAAGATTACTACGTTGCCAATAAATTAATGAAAGGCTATATAGGCTCGGGCAATATAGATACAAACTCAAGGCTGTGTATGTCATCGGCGGTTGCAGGCTATAAGCGTGCGTTTGGTGAGGACGTAGTGCCATGTACCTACGAAGATTTAGAGCAAACTGAGTTACTTATTTTAATTGGCTCGAATGCAGCGTGGACGCATCCGGTGCTTTATCAACGTATGGAGCGCGCAAAAAAGCTAAATCCAAACATGAAAGTAGTGGTTATCGACCCACGTAAAACCGACACAGCTGAACTTGCCGATACCTTTTTAAATATAAAACCAGGCAGCGACGGGGCACTTTATAACGGTTTACTTAATTATTTAAGTGAACATAACTATTTAGATACGCAGTTCATTAACGAGCATACAAACGGTTTTGAAACTGCGCTTGCAGAGGCAAAAAAGTGGAATGTTAAAGCGGTAAGCGACTTTTGTGATATAGACGCGCAGCTCGTCAGTGACTTTTACGCCTTATTTGCAAAAAGTCCAACTGCCATTAGTTTTTATTCGATGGGTATTAATCAATCAAGCTCAGGGGTTGATAAGTGTAACGCTATTATAAATGCGCATTTAGCGTCAGGTAAGTTGTTAAAACCGGGCTGTGGTCCGTTTTCAATAACTGGGCAACCTAATGCAATGGGTGGGCGTGAAGTCGGTGGCTTGGCTAATCAATTAGCTGCTCACTTAGATATAGAAAATGAAGAGCATCAATCCCTTGTACAGCGATATTGGCTTTCACCAAAAATAGCTAAAAAAGCAGGCTGCAATGCGATTGATATGTTTGATGAAATAGCTAAAGGAAAAATAAAAGCTATTTGGGTAATGGCCACCAACCCAATGGTAAGCTTACCTAATAACGCAGCAATACAACATGCACTTGAGCAATGTGAGCTGGTGGTCGTGTCTGATTGTATTGCCAAAAGCGATACCCTAAAATTTGCGAATGTGGCGTTTCCATCTACCGGATGGGGTGAAAAAAACGGCACAGTAACTAACTCAGAGCGCAGAATCTCAAGGCAGCGGCCGTTAGTTGAGCCTTTCTCGGGGGCTAAAAACGATTGGCAAATAATATGCTCAGTTGCTCAAAAAATGGGTTTTGAAGGGTTTGACTTTACAGACCCAAGCGGCATTTTTGATGAATGGGCTCAGCTAACTGATTTTGAAAATAACGGCAGCAGAGCGCTTAATTTATCAGGCTTAGTAGGGCTTACGCAGCAGCAATACGATAATTTAAAACCGGTTATGTGGCCGGTACTAAAAAATGAGCCTTATAAAAATGGGCAGGTTTTTGTTAATAAACAATTTAGCACCGCAGATAAAAAAGCCCGCTTTATACCTATAACGCCTAAACTTCCTGTGCAGCAAACATCAAGTGATTACCCTTTTGTAATGAACTCAGGGCGAATACGCGATCAATGGCATACAATGAGCCGCACCGGAAAAAGTACTGCGCTTTCAACACACATAACGCGCCCGTATATTGAAATTAACCCCATTGATGCCAGCAGATTAAACATAAAGGCAAACGATTTAATAACGGCAAATGCTAAAACGGGGCAAGTCACGGCTCATGCAAAAGTAACGGATGCTGTACGCAAAGGCGAGTGTTTTATGCCTATTCACTGGAACAAGCAATTTGCCTCATCCGCTACGGTAAGTGGGCTTTATCAATCGGTTGTAGATCCGATTTCGGGCCAAGCTGAGTGTAAGCATGGTGCCGTTGATTTAGTTAAAGCGCAGTTTGCTCAGTACATGCAATTTTTTAGCAAAACCGAACTTAATATAAACAGTGATTTTTGGCTTAAAGTTAACGCAAGTAATTGTGTTAATTACCAGTTAGCGCTTGATGAGGCACAAAATGACTTACTTTATTACTGCCAAACACTGACAGGGTTACAAGGGCAGTGGTCGGCAATGAGCACAGCAAAGGCCATGCATGTTCAATGTATCCAAAATGAGCAGTTAGTGTTTGTTGCGGTAATTTCATCTGCTCAAAAAGACATATCACTTGAGTGGATAAATCATTTATTTGCAGAGCCTTTAATAACGTTTAGCCAATTACAGTCATTGCTGTATGCAACCCCCGATGAGGAGTTTACCCAAGGCGCGCAGGTGTGCAGTTGCTTTAAAGTACGTGAGCAACCCATCATAAGTGCCATTAAAAGTGGTGCAAATACGGTGGAGCAATTGGGGTCTAAACTAAAATGCGGCACAAACTGTGGCTCGTGTAAAACGCAGTTAAGCCAACTAATAAAGCAACATAGTACGCAAAGCGCTCAAAGTATTGATGTTGCAGTTGAAATGTAAATAAACAAGGAAGCATATGCTTAATGATCAATTTGGTCGGCAGTTTAACTATTTGCGCCTTTCTATTACCGATGTGTGTAACTTTAGTTGCACGTATTGTTTACCAAACGGGTATCAGTGCGATACTCCTCGTAACTTTTTAAATAAAAGTGAAATAAACACCTTAGTAAATGCATTTGCGCAATTAGGCACTAAAAAAGTGCGTATTACAGGCGGCGAGCCGTGTTTACGCAATGACGTTACCGATATTATAAAGCAATGTAAAAACACGCCAGGCATAGAAAAAGTAGCCATAACAACGAATGGTTTTAACTTATTTAATAAAATTGATGAGTTTTACAGCGCTGGCTTAGATGCGCTTAACATTAGTATTGATAGCTTAAACCCAAGCATGTTTAAATTAATTACAGGGCACGACAAGCTAACCCATATTTTAAAAGGGATAGAGCGAGCAATTGAGCTTGGCATAAAAGATATAAAAATAAATGCCGTGCTGGCTAAGCAGTTTAATAAAAACCAATTAAAGGATTTTTTAAACTGGGTGAAATATAAAAAAGTAACGGTACGCTTTATCGAACTAATGGAAACAGGCAATGGCGCCACCTTTTTTGAACAAAATCATTTAAGCGGGCAAAGTGTTAAAACACAGCTTTTAGCACAAGGTTGGTTACAGGTAGTGAGAGGTAAATTAAACGGGCCTGCAGAAGAGTTTTGTCACCCCGATTTTGAGGGTCGCATTGGCTTAATTATGCCCTACAGTAAAGATTTTTGTAAAAGCTGTAACCGATTAAGAGTATCGTCATTAGGCAAATTACATTTGTGCTTGTTTGCCGAGCAAGGTATAGATTTACGTCCGCATCTAAATGAGCAAGATACGCCAGCTACTGTAAACGCTATTCAAGCAGCAATGGGTAACAAAACCATTAGCCATGAGCTCGATAAACGCTTAACGGGCGCCACAACCCATTTAGCTATGTTAGGCGGCTAAAATGAGCAATAAAACAGTGTTTACGGGGGTTGTGCTCGCTGGTGGGCAATCATCAAGAATGGGTAGCGATAAAGCCAACCTCATTTTAAAAAATAAAACATTACTGCAAAATGCCTGTGAATTATTAAAAGCAGCAGGAGCAAGTAATGTACTCATAAGTCGTAATGTACAAAGTGCTACTGCGCAATATATACCAGATATATACCCTGATTCTGGCCCGCTTGGGGGGATTTATTCAACCTTAATGGCAACAGATCAAGATATACTTGTAACCGCTGTAGATATGCCACTGCTTACCTGTAATTTATTATCACAAATAGTATCTGTAGTAAGTGATAATTCCCACTTTCAAAAAAATCAGCCACAAATACATGCATGGCACTTTGAAAATGAACCGTTACCCCTGTATATTCGTAACACCCAAAGCGTTAAACGTCATTTAAAACAATTACTCATAAACGCAAATAGTCATAAATCAATTAAACAGTTTACCCGTAGTATTGGTGTGCAAACACTTAAATGTGATAAAGCACATGCGCTTGTTAATACTAATACGCCGGCGCAATTTAAAGCTGTTAATGAGCAACTTGACCAACACAAACCTAATTTATTGAGAAGAACCCTATGAGCCACACAACTGAGTCACAAATAGCACTAAACATTGCCGTAATGACAGTAAGCGATACACGCGATGAAATAACGGATACTTCAGGCCATTATTTAATTAAAGCCCTTAGCGAGGCAGGCCATCACTTAGCTGATAAAGACATCGTTAAAGATGATGTTTATCAAATGCGAGCAGTTGCCTCGCAGTGGATTGCCGATGACACTATTCACGCTATTTTAGTCACCGGTGGTACGGGTTTTACCGAGCGCGACTCAACACCAGAGGCATTTGCACCGTTGTTTGATAAAAGCGTGGATGGATTTGGTGAGCTATTTAGACATATTTCTTACGGCGAAATTGGTAACTCAACTATTCAATCTCGCGCACTGGCAGGCCTTGCAAATAACACGGTTATTTTTTGTATGCCAGGCTCTACCGGCGCATGTAAAACAGCCTGGACAGGTATTATAAAAGATCAGTTAGACTCAATGCACAAGCCATGTAACTTTGCCCCGCATATTACTATTGGTAAAAAATGTGAATCACGAGAGCAATAATATGCTGAGCCACGTAGACGAAAATGGCCAAGCAAACATGGTTGATGTATCGCTAAAAGAGGTTACTCTGCGCGATGCATCTGCTGAGGCCTACATTAAAATGAGCAAACAAGCTTTTGAGCAAGTGCTGCTTAATCAAAATAAAAAAGGTGACGTGCTAGGCGTAGCACGCATTGCAGGTATTCAGGGCGCTAAAAAGTGCGCCGATTTAATTCCGCTTTGTCATCCACTTGCACTGAGTAAAGTAGCCGTTGATTTTGAGCTTGATGAAGCAAATAGCCAAATTAAAGTAACCAGCTACTGTAAATTGGCGGGCAAGACGGGTGTTGAAATGGAAGCGCTCACCGCTGTATCTGTGGCGACCCTTACACTATTTGATATGTGTAAAGCCGCCGATCCGCTTATGGAAATACACGGTATGCGTGTAACACAAAAAGCAGGAGGCAAGCATGGCAGTTGGCAGCGAGACTAATTTAGATAATACTAATGCAGCTGCAGGGCAGGTAAAGGTACTATTTTTTGGCCAACTAAAAGAACGCCTAAAATGCGATAAGTTAACCGTTGAGATAGCGCACCCCCTTAGCATTAAAGCGTTTAAACACATGCTGGTTGAGCAAAATCCGCTTTGGCAGGCGTGGCTTGAAGAGCGTGATGTTTTGTGTGCGCTTAATCAAACTATGTCATCAAGCGATGAGCTTGTAAAAGCAGGGGATGAACTTGCTTTTTTCCCACCCGTTACAGGTGGCTAATGAGTATAAGCATTAAAGTACAAACGCACGATTTTTCAGTAGGCGAGCAACATGACGCACTTTGTAGTAATAACAAAAGCGATGGTGCTGTAGTTACTTTCACAGGGCTTGTGCGAGAATTTAGTAGCGGCGATAACGTAATCGCCCTTGAGCTTGAGCACTACCCAGGTATGACTGAGCAACTACTGCAATCAATAGCTGAGCAAGCGCAAACACGCTGGCAACTTGCTCGCATAAGCATTATTCATCGAGTCGGCTATTTAGCGCTTGGGGAGCAAATTGTATTTGTTGGCGTAACCTCCCGCCACCGCCAAGCTGCGTTTGAAGGCGCACAATTTATTATGGATTACTTAAAAAACCACGCCACGTTTTGGAAAAAAGAGCACTTTAAAAATTCATCAAACTGGGTTGAGTTTAAACAAAGAGACAAGCAAGCACTGGATAAATGGCAAAGTATCGAACAGGATGCAATTGAGTAAATGCAGATAATCTCTACCAATATCTCTAAAATAAAAACGGTTGTTCATAACGGCAAAGAAGTTAAAACAGGTATTTTTAAAACGCCAACCAGTGAGCCTGTTGTTATTGAAAAGCTAAATATAATAGGTGATGAACAAGCCGATTTAGTTAATCACGGTGGGGTGGATAAAGCGGTTTATGCGTTTTCACATAATCATTATGCTTACTGGAAACGCACCCTTAAAAATGATGATTTAGCAGTCGGTGCCTTTGGCGAAAACTTTACAATTTCAAATTTTGATGAGCAAAACATTCATATAGGCGATCGTATTCGTGTAGGTACTGTACTGCTTGAGGTAAGCCAACCGCGTGTGCCTTGCTTTAAATTGGCTATTGCACTTAATAATAAACAAAGCCTAAAACTGTTTACGCAGTATTACCACACGGGTGTTTATTTTAGAGTACTTGAGCAAGGTATTGCAAAAACGGGCGATTCAGTCACTATTGAATATAAAGCTAAGCATAATATTTCGGTTAAAACGTTGTTTCAGGCGTTTTTTGATAAACAATACCCAGATTGTGAGAGCGTATTACTAGCAGCACTTGAATTACCCGAGCTTGCGCTTGAGTGGCAAACTAAAATCAAAAAGAAATTAGGTATTTAAAAGAGCGTTATTAAAGCTGGATTACCCTTAATAAAAGCTCACTTTTAGCCAGTATTATTTAGTTTGTTAAGCAAGCGCTGATATGTATTTGCACACCAATTGGCTTAATGTGTCATATTGATGGTTGTTGTTTATCGGCTTACTAAAATCACTACTTACTGCCACTGCGCATGCCCCCGCTTCAAACCAATCTGTTAGGTTGTCTAAGTTAATGCCGCCTACGGGCATTAATGGCACATCAGAAAAAGGCCCCGTTAGCGCTTTAAAGTAATTAACCCCCATACTGCCTGCAGGAAAAACCTTAATAATATCGGCGCCATAGTCTATAGCATTGGCGACATCGGTAGGGGTGAGTGCCCCCATTAACACAGGTAAACCATGGCGGTGGGCAAGCTCTACAACGGCTTGATTAGTATTGGGTGTAACTAAAAATTGCGCACCGGCATCAATCGCTTGTTGCGCAAGGGCGGTGTTAATTATTGTGCCAGCGCCAATCAGGGTATTTTTATAAGCAGCACGTGCTTTTGCTATTTCTTGCTCAAAGCCTGGTGTATTTGAGGTGATTTCTAGTGCGTTAATGCCTGCATTAACTAAGCAATTAATTAAGGGGGCTACATCGCTTTGTTGCTTTAAGCGAATAATAGCCACCAATTTATCTTGCCTTATTTTCTTGCTTATTTTTATTCTGTGGGCATTTAAAATTTGGCTCATAATTTTAATTCACTTTATTTTATTAAGAGACTTATCTATCAGCGGTTTTTTAACTATAAAAAAAACCGCTGATATCAGCGGTTTATTTTAAGTAATATATTACATTACACGCATACCAGGCTCTGAGCCATCATCTGGGTTAAGAATATAAATTTCTTTACCGCCAGGGCCTGCAGCTAATACCATACCCTCTGACATACCAAAGCGCATTTTACGTGGTTTAAGGTTTGCAACCATTACAGTAAGTTTGCCTTCAATGTCTTCTGGTGCATAAGCTGATTTAATACCTGCAAACACTTGGCGAGTTTCGCCGCCTAAATCAAGTGTAAGTTTAAGTAGTTTGTCGGCGCCTTCAACGTGCTCAGCTTTGGCAATTTTGGCCACGCGTAAGTCTACTTTTGCAAAGTCATCAAATTCAATTTCATCTGCAATTGGCTCTTTTGCAAGTGGGCTATTAGGGTCAATTGTTACTTTTGATTCTAGGCTTTCTTTTGATTCTTCTACCATTTTGTTCACTTTATCCATTTCTACACGTTGCATTAACGGCTTAAACTTATTAATAGGGTGGTTTACTAGTGCATTTTGAACACCATCCCACGCTAAGTCGTCGTTTAAAAAGGCTTCTACGTTCGCAGCCATACCTGGTAATACAGGTTTTAAATAGGTAATTAAAACACGGAACAAGTTAAGGCCAAGCGAGCACACTTCGTGCGCTTCTTGTTGTTTTGTTTCATCTTTAATAAGTACCCAAGGTGCTGCGGCATCAATAAATTGGTTTGCTTTGTCGGCAAGGGCCATAATTTCACGAATAGCGCGGCTGTATTCACGGTTTTCATAGTGGGCAGTAATGCTTGGTGCAGCAGCTTGAAATTCTTTAAGTAATTCAGGCTGCATAATTGTGCTGCTTAATTTACCGTCGAACTTTTTGGTAATAAAGCCCGCACAACGGCTTGCTATGTTTACTACTTTACCTACTAGGTCTGAATTTACACGTTGTGCAAAGTCTTCTAGGTTTAAATCAAGGTCAATAATGCCGCTGTTTAATTTAGCTGCGTAGTAATAACGTAAATATTCTGGGTCTAGGTTATCAAGGTAAGTACGTGCTTTTATAAACGTACCCTTAGATTTAGACATTTTTTCGCCATTTACAGTTACAAAACCATGAGCAAATACATTGGTTGGTTTTCTAAAGTTAGCGCCTTCTAGCATGGCTGGCCAAAATAAGCTGTGGAAGTAAATAATGTCTTTACCAATAAAGTGGTACAGCTCAGCATCAGAACCCTCAGCCCAAAACGCATCAAAGTCGAGGCCTTTTTCGTCACACAAGTTTTTAAAGCTGGCCATGTAGCCAATAGGCGCATCTAACCACACGTAAAAATATTTACCAGGTGCGTTTGGAATTTCAAAACCAAAGTAAGGTGCATCGCGGCTGATATCCCACTGTTGCAGGCCATCGGTAAACCATTCATCTAGTTTGTTAGCCATTTCTTGCTGAATAGTACCTGAGTGTAACCACTCTTTTAGCATGCCTTCAAACGCTGGCAGATCAAAAAAGTAGTGCTCTGAATCTTTTAAAATAGGTTCAGCACCTGACATTACCGAACGCGGGTTTATTAATTCGGTAGGACTATAAGTTGCGCCACACGAGTCACAGCTATCGCCATTTTGGTTTTCAGACTTACACGTAGGGCAAGTACCTGTTACAAAGCGATCGGGTAAAAATATGCCTTTTTCAGGGTCGAATAACTGTGAAATAGTGTGCTTTTTAATATGACCAGCATCGTTTAGACGGTTATAAATAAGCTCACTCAATTCTTTATTTTCTGAGCTGTGGGTGCTGTGGTAATTATCAAACTTAATGTTAAAGTCGGCAAAGTCGCGCTGGCGTTCAATGCTTACATTTTTAACCATTTCTTCAGGCGTGATCCCTTGCTTTTGCGCATTAAGCATAATTGGCGTGCCGTGAGCATCGTCGGCGCAAACATAATACGCTTCATGGCCTTGTAGTTTTTGAAAACGTGACCAAATATCAGTTTGAATATATTCCAATAAATGGCCTAAGTGAGTAGGGCCATTTGCATAAGGTAATGCGCTGGTAATGAGGATCTTTCGCTGCGTCATAATCATTCCGAATTGAGGATAAATCACCCTTTTTACTACAAAAAAGGCGATTATCATTAATTTATCAATAAGCTTTGGACTAATAGGTCGCTTAGCTTATGGATTTTTGTTAATTGACTGGTTTTAATGCCCTGAATGTTACATAATTCTGTGGCACTTTTCATCAAAGAAACGCTATTTAATTGCTATGTTTGGACTGTCGAAACTATTCTCCTCTAAATCGGTTCAAAAACAACCGATTATTACCGCTTTAGCGGCGTATCGTAGCGCGGCGTTTGCCGTGGGTATTGATGAAAGCTTTATCGATAGCATTTCACAAAATGACGATAAATCAATACGTATAAAACTGATACTGCCTTTTGCAGCGCAATCAGAAATGCCGCTTGTTGAGCAGCATGTAAGTGAAAGTATAAAAACACCAGTAACCATAAATTCTTCGGTTATCATAAATGAACCTGCAAAATTTAAAGCCATTAAACATATTGTGCTGGTTGCCTCGGGTAAAGGCGGTGTGGGTAAATCAACTACCGCGGTAAATTTAGCGGGTGCGCTAAAAAATGAAGGCGCTAAAGTAGGGATTTTAGATGCCGATATTTATGGACCATCTATTCCTATGTTATTGGGGCTTGTAGGCGCAGAGCCACAAACCAAAGATAACAAACTACTACAGCCATTTGATGCTAACGGCATTAAAGCGCAATCAATCGGCTTTTTAGTGCCAAGTGATGACGCAACAGTGTGGCGGGGCCCAATGGCCTCGGGAGCGCTCAACCAATTATTAAACGAAACCGATTGGGGCGAGCTTGATTATTTAATTGTTGATATGCCGCCAGGTACCGGTGATATACAATTAACCATGAGTCAAAAAGTACCCGCAAGTGGCACTGTTATTGTTACTACCCCACAAGACTTAGCTTTAGCCGATGCGCAAAAAGGCATTGCAATGTTTAATAAAGTTAACGTACCTGTGCTTGGGCTTATAGAAAATATGAGCCATTACATTTGTACTCATTGTGGTGAAGCAAACCATGTGTTTGGCAAAGATGGCGCAGAAAAACTTGCCCATAAACACGGCGTACCGGTGTTAAGCCATATTCCACTTGCCATAGATATTCGTGAATACTCAGAGCAAGGTAAATTAATCGCCAGCGATACCGGCGCGGCTATTAGCAACACATACAGCGCAGCGGCAAGACTGATTGCCAGCACGCTTTTTTATCAGCAACACCAAAGCAGTGTTGAAATTGTGATTACAGAAGATTAAAAATGAGACTTTCAGACACACATATAAAAGAATACCTAAATGACGGCCGTATTGTTATTGAGCCTGCGCCAACGAGCGAGATGATTTCGGGCGTAACAGCAGACTTGCGCCTAGGGAATAAATTTAGAACTTTTAACGCACACAATGCAGCGTACGTAGATTTAAGTGGCCCTAAAGATCAGCTTAATAAAGCCATGGAATCTATAATGAGTGAAGAGATTGAGCTTGCTGATGGGGAAGCTTTCTTTTTACACCCAGGCGAGCTTGCGCTGGCCATTACCCATGAAAAAGTAACATTACCTGCTGATATAGTCGGTTGGTTAGATGGGCGTTCATCGCTTGCCCGCTTAGGTTTAATGGTGCATGTAACAGCACACAGGATCGACCCAGGTTGGAGTGGCAATATTGTTTTAGAATTTTATAACTCAGGTAAGTTACCACTAGCGCTGCGCCCAATGATGAAAATTGGTGCAATGAGTTTTGAAATGCTTTCAGGCCCGTGCGAAAAGCCATACAACATTCGTAAAGATGCAAAATATAAAGATCAAAGCAGTGCGGTAGCAAGCCGCATTAGTGACGATAACTTATAACAATATAAAGTTTTTAAGCGTTTAAATGGCCGTGTTGTTAGCTAGTTTAAACGCTTAATTACTTAACTGAACGAACTAATATTAAATCTGTTTTTTATTTCTGGCTTTATAAACGAGTAAAAGCTCAACTAGAAGAGAGAGTAAAATTACAATAATTACAATACCTTGAATAGTATGTAGTTTTTTAATTCGATCAACACTTTCTTTTTCGTACTGCATAACCACCGCATTAAATGCTTTTAAAAGCGGCTCTTTTGCTAAAGAAAAAAAGCTTTCTTGAGCTGTATCTAAATTAAGTGTTTTTATTTTCAGTACCTCTTCAACTCTATCTGAAAACATCCTTAATTTTTTATCAACATTAATTGGCTCTTTAAAATACATTGCTAATAGCTCGTCTGATAGCGGGCTTTCGTTACCTAATACTTGCGCCCCGTAGTGTTCACTCAATAAGTACTTATGATTATTTTTTAAAGAGTTTAAAGCGTTAATGGTCAGTAATTTTGAATCCTGCGAGCCATACATTAAATACTCTAATGTAAACATGCTTACCCGTTGTGAGAGCATTCTTTGTTGGCCACTTACATTAACTATTTTCCCCGTATCAGATTGCGCTTCAATGACTTCTTCAAGCATAAAGTGTATACAAATAGATAAAATCGCTATAACAGTTAAAGGGACAATATAAACAAAAGAGATAGCACTGCGCTTTTTATATGTAGGATCAGTATTTACCATTTAAATGCTACTTATTTAAACTATTTATTCTCTAGGATAGGATAGTTTAAATATAAGATTTTTCACGTAAATAAAATTTACAAGGTAGCTTGTGACTTATTGAAATTTATGAAGTGCATAACCTAGTAGTTCAAAATATTTATTAAGCGCTTCATTTGCTTTATTAACATGTTCAGCACTTGGGTATATTAAATTACTGCTTTTTAAGCCACTGACTAAAAAGCTATTTTGAATAGTGTTGTGGGCATCTATGCAGGCTTCAAAGCAGCGTGCTGCTAACTCCTCAGGCATGCTCATGTAGTTCATGTTGTGGGCTTGGTCGTGTTTAATGCATGTTTGTACAAATTCATTCGCATCTTCTCCATGACAATCTAAAAATACTTCTTTGTAAAAATCGTTTAGCGCTTTATTTAGAGGGTGAGCTAAGTTAGGTGTATTTGAAAGCCATAATTTTGATGCAAATCCAAAGCGAGGTTTAGCTGCAAATAAATGCTCGCTTATGTGGTGGTCAAATGCATGAAACCATTCGTGAGCAAGTGCGCCACCGCCCGCGTTTTTAGCAAGCGCAAGGGTTTGCGAGGCTGCGTTATAATGCGCTTGCACACCTTTTTGTCCACCGTGCCCAAAGGCAAAATTTAGTTTGCCGCGCAGGCCAATGGCTTTGGGCGGTAAATGTAGTATTTGAGCAAGGTCGGCGAGGGCATCGTAAATTAAGTTTGCACTAATAAAACGCTCTTCTTTGGTTACCCATTTACCGATCACCATAGACCTAAAACCAAAGGTATCTCTAATATCGCTAAAGTCGACTTGGTCGTCAAAGCGATAATCGGGGCCTTGGCGTGTAAAGCCTCGTTTTAGTCTGTTTGGGTAACTACGCATTATAATTTAAGTGTGGTTAATTTAAGTAACGGGCTTTTACGTATTCAGGCATGTGTTGGGTTTGTTTTTTTATTAATTCGTCTAATAAATTATAAAGTGGAGCAGGGTCTAGCTGCTCTAATAAAGACAAACTATGTGCAACGGCCTCAAGTGTAGAGAGACTATCAGCTCTGGGGGCTTTTCGAATAGCATAACGGTTTTTCGGCAACTGCTTAAAGCTCACGGTTTTGAACTTACTTAGCAATGGGGTGAGCTGTAAAATTTTATAGGCTTTTTTCCATGTGCCGTCTATCACAATTAAATGAGTGATATTGTTTATCTCAGCGCTGCGAGCTTTCTCATCTAAATTTATAGCCTGCTCATTAGGGTAAAGTAAAACTGTTGATTCTAAAGGCAGGCTTTTTAGTATTGCAAAGTCATTATTATTTTCACCTTTGACTATTTCGCAACCAGTAAGGCTTAAATTAACTAATTTTGCAGTGTTTTTAGCTATTTTTTCTTCGCTTGGGTGTTGTAGAATAATAACTCTAACTTTGTTGTTTATACGTGAAACAGCCTTGCATATACAGGTTGAGGGCGTGAACTGACAGCGTTCACAAATTTTGCGACTCATTACTTAAACTTTTTATAGTGAGAGTATTCTGATAATTATACATTTATAAAGCAATAAAGTTGGATTTTTTTACGCATAGATATACAGTAATACTATTAATTATAAAATGACACGGAATGTTAAAAAGGGCTTAAAATATGACAGAAATACAAATAGATGACGCTGCCTTGCAAAGTATGCAGTCGTTACTGGGCGAGCAGTTTAAAGATACACTTGAATTTTGCTGTAGTGAGTTCGAGCGCCTTGCAAATGAAGTAATAGCGACTATTGGTAACGATAAAGAAGCGGCTATACGTCACGCCCATAGTTTAAAATCGAATGCAGCTCAGTTTGGTGCGACGAGTTTATCTGAGGTGGCCCGAGAAGTTGAGCTTAATTTAAATCAAGATAATGCAGAAAAAGCAGTTAACGCATCTACTGATTTGTTAGCTCAAGTAAGTGGTTCACAAGCGCAGTTAAGAGCTTGGCTAGAGGCTAACTAGCATTATTTGCCAACGTGAATTTATTTCAGTACTAAGCAACTAATTACGCTAGCATTTTACGCCTTTACTAGGGTAGTCTTAGAACCGTCTAGTGCGTGTTTGGCCTCTCGATAATAAATTAAAGATCGCATAGCCTAAGGAGCATCCTTGGGCTGATACCACAATTTTAACGATTATACCCCTCGCATTACCAAGTTTAATTTTTATACTATAAAGCCAGTTCGCCGCAAAGAGGTAAAAATGTCAGATATTAAAAAGAGTCACAAATTAGAAGGTGTATGTTATGACATTCGTGGACCGGTTTTAGCACAAGCCAAAAAAATGGAGGACGAGGGTCAGAAAGTACTAAAGCTTAATATTGGTAACCCTGCTGCATTTGGTTTTGATATGCCAGAGGACATGCACCGCGATATTATTCGTAATTTGTACTCGGCTCAGGGCTATTGCGACTCTAAAGGCTTATACTCAGCTCGTGTAGCGGTTTATCAGCATTATCAGCAACGGGGTTTACATAACCTTGATGTTGATAATATTTATATAGGTAATGGGGTGAGTGAACTTATTCAAATGATCACCCAAGCGTTATTAAATAACGATGACGAAGTGCTTATTCCAGCACCTGATTACCCGCTGTGGACTGCGTCAGTTAAATTAGCAGGCGGCAACCCTGTTCATTACTTGTGCGATGAAGAACAAGATTGGTTCCCTGATATTGCAGATATAAAAAGCAAAATTACGTCAAAAACCAAAGCACTTGTGCTAATTAATCCTAATAATCCTACTGGCGCGGTTTACAGTGACGATTTATTAAAAGAGTTAATTAATGTAGCACGCGAGCATAAGCTGTTATTGCTTAGCGATGAAATCTACGAAAAGATTTTATATGATGGCATCACCCATACCTCTATTGGTGCACTGTGTGATGACGTGCCAATCATTACCTTTAATGGGTTAGCTAAAACTTATCGTGCGGCAGGTATACGCATGGGGTGGATGGTACTAAGCGGGCGTACCTCAGCAATGGAAGATTTAAGTAAAGGGCTCGATATTTTATCGTCTATGCGCTTGTGTGCCAATGTGCCAGCTCAATATGCAATTCAACAAGCATTGGGTGGCGTACAATCAATAGACAGCTTAATAGACCCAGGCGGGCGATTGTATGTTCAACGTGATATTGCTTGGCGTGGGCTTAATGCGATTGAAGGGATAAGTTGTAAAAAGCCAAAAGGGGCGCTTTACGCGTTTGCCAAAGTAGACACAGCGCATTTTAATGTAACAGATGACGAAAAAATGATGTATGATTTACTCAAAGCAGAAAAAATATTACTTGTACATGGGCGAGCATTTAACTGGCCTGAGCCTGATCACTTTAGATTGGTGTTTTTACCTAATAAGGATGATTTGTCTAGTGCCATGCTTAAAATGCAGCGCTTTTTTAAAGACTATCGCCAAGTTTAGTTAATTCCAACTAACGCGTTGTATAATAAAAAACGAGCTTAAATAGCTCGTTTTTTATTATAGCGATAATGCTAATATGCCCCGTTAATACGCGCGGTCAACTCTTACAGTATTATCACTTAAATAAACAAGGCGTACGTTATCACCTTTACTAAAGCGCATTAACTGATCTTGGTCTTGTACCACCATGTATTGGTCGCCGTTTTCTACTTGAATCAGTAATTCGACTAGGTGCGTTTGCTTATAATAACTTTTTTGCTGATTATTATGGGCAACACTACCACCAATGACAGAACCCAAAATAGTGGCGACCGTTCGCCCGCTTCCACCACCAAACTGATTACCGACAACACCGCCAAGTAGGGCACCGCCAAAGGTTTTCCAACCACTGTTTTTATCTTGGACGAGTTCTTGCTCAGTTATTTTGCGAACAGATTTTACATCACCAAATAACACTTGCTGCACGGGTACGGCTTTGTTTCGCTCATAGTTTGCAAAACTGGGTGCACTGAGTGTGAGCAATGCACACATTGCTATGGTTAAGGCTTTCATAGATGTCTCCTGTTGGTGCTACGCAAAGGCAATATTTAGCCTTTGCGTGGGGTTTATTACCAACCAAATGTCGATTTTTCTTTCGTTTTACGAATTTCAGTTTCGTCTGCCCACTCTACTAGGCCACTTTCCATATCCATTAAGCGCATTGTAAATTTGTAATACACGTCTGACTTATCGGCATTTGACTTAACAATGCTCGAAAGGTTGCCATATAGCATGTATTGCGCACCAATTTGTTTGCCAAAAGCAACCGCGGTAGCAGGGTTTACGAGCGCATCTTCATTTTGAAAGTTAAGCTGTTCGCGCACTGATTCAACGCGGGACATGTCAACAAAACGAAATTTACCGCTTCGTAATAACTGCGTTGAGATTGAGTCGGTGATAGATTCGGTATCTATGTGTTCGCTGGTTTTATTTTTAATGCGCTCGACAAACACCACTGGGCGTTTGTTTTGTGTCATTGTGCCAACAACGGGCGAGCTAAGCAGTGAGTCGGTCATTTGGCTGGCTACTTTTTGCAAATCGGTAGAGCCAAAGTTTATATCGGTGGTTTCTACAGCTTGTGCATCACCGTAACTGACTACGGCTTTATTAGCACAACCGCTTAAAATGAGTGCGCTAAGGCCAATTGCAGCATAACTTGATAATGTTTTAAATTGCGTAGTGATCATTTTTATAACCCTTATTCTTTAAATTCTTGTGCGTCGGTCGACACTTCTCTTACAGCAAGCGAAAATGTAACCGCATCCGGTGTAGGCGCTAAGCCGGGTAATTGTGTTTTAGAAAAACCAAACAGTGTTAAGGCGTGCCAAGGTGAGTGGTTTCCTTTAATTACAAACCCGTCTTTGTCGTACCAATTAAACTGATATTGTAAATATTGCGATTTTTTATATTGGCTGCTTAGTGTTACTACCACGTCGGTTAACTGGTTTGTCTGGCGTGTTTTCACATCGGTAATGGCAAGCTTTTCACCTAGAGCAGGATTATCAACATGTAACTGTTCGTTAAATGTATTTTTGCTTTGCTCAACCGAAATACCTGATGTATCAGGTTGGCTTGCACATGCCCCAAGCATTAATGCGGCCACTAATGGCAAAGTATATTTCATGATGACTCCTAAAGTTGAACCACATGGTAGTTAAAATAGTTATTAATAGAGGTTAGGTAAATTAAGGTTAACCCTTGCTTACTAACGGTAAAATTAATAGGCGTATGGTTACCTATTAAAAGTGAATGCGACCCAGCGCTTAAACTGCTGCGTGCCATGCTTATTTGATTAGGTAAAGTAAGCCAGCTGCGTGTATCGGCCTGCTCAGATGCCAAATTGTAAATATTAGCAATAATATTGCCAACATCGCCTGTGCTACGCGCAAGCTCTGCGCGCACTTTTTCTTTGGCTACCAAACGCAATACTTGCCTAGATACACGAGCCGGTATTTGCTGCTCTAATGTTTTAGCTGCTAATGCTTCTATATGCACTAATGGGTCAAGTTCTAAATTTTGCGAATTTATATTTACGCTATTAACATTAGGTACAAACGCATTATCTTTATAAACTGGCATGGCTAAACTGTAAAAACGCGCATCGTCACCTGAGGTGTAAATAGGCAAGCGTAGTTTAAATTCATCTTGTTTAGGCACTAAGCCTTGTTCAACCAATATAACCACTTCACCGTGTGCAGAAGGTAAGGGCTGTAATGGACTAAAGCGGCGTTCAAACTCTTCTAAATCTTGGCTAAAACCTTGTTTTTTTGCTAATCGCATTACATCTTGCTGTAAGTAGTGATTATTAGGTTGAATCTCTAATGCTTTTTTATAGTCGATGTAAGCGTCATCATATTGTTTATCACGTTGGTACAACAGTGCAGATAAATAAAACGTAAATGCATTTTGAAAACCATTTTTTATATCGCGTGTCACATTACTCATACTTGGGTAATGCTGTTGTGCTTGCTCTATTGTGTCGTTTATCTGTGTTTGATTATCAGCAAGTGCATCTACTTGTACTTTGTTAGCGCGGCGTATCTCAACCAAGGCGCTTTCTAAATCATTGTTGTATACATAATTAAGCGCTTTGTAGCTATGTAGCATGCTCATTTCATATGCCGGTGGTACATAAGTAATGGCAGAATCGTTAGTAAATAAGGCATTACTTTGTTCAAGCCCAGCACTTAATTGAATTTTTGCAGCTTCTCGTTTTGTTTGTACTTGGGTGTATACATTTTCAAATTGTTGTTGTGAAACACTTTGCTCATTAGCAAGGTCTTTTAAACGGGCTTGCTCTAATTGGTTCAGTAAATAGCTACTGTGTAATTTACTGTTGTTTGCAATAAGTGATTTGGCCTGTTCAATATTGTTATTTTGAATTGCGTTTC
This sequence comes from Pseudoalteromonas sp. S3785, assembly GCF_005887365.1. Classification (NCBI taxonomy): domain Bacteria; kingdom Pseudomonadati; phylum Pseudomonadota; class Gammaproteobacteria; order Alteromonadales; family Pseudoalteromonadaceae; genus Pseudoalteromonas; species Pseudoalteromonas sp. S3785. The sequence continues at coordinate 42,228 of NZ_PNCT01000052.1, forward strand.
TTACGGGCGTCATTTGGCTTGCATAGTCGTTAAATAAGTCATTAAAGCCTATGGTGCTGCATCCACTTAATATAAAACAAACACTTAAAATTATACTTTGGCGCACTGAGCACTCCTATATAGTTAGGTTTTAAAGATTAACATACTCTGGTTTTAGATTTATGTGAAATAGTGTAAAAAAGCGTAGCCTACTTTAGGGCATGTAGACCGGTGAGGATTAAAGCTATTCTCCCTAAGGTCAGCACGCGTAGGGCGTGTATTTAAGGTAGGCAAATCATTATGAATTGCCTGTGAATACGAGAGGAGAGGCGTGTAATTACAGCAATTTGGCAGTATAGAAAGTTATAAAGCATCGATTAAAAGTATAGTAAATACAATAATGCGGCTTTACAGCTAAATGGCTCAGCTGCTTAAATACACTGCTGGCTAAGCAAGCCAATTTAAAGCATCTCACTGTAAGGTTTTAGCTAAGGAGCGATTTTGAAAGCCACGTTATACACCCTAGTTGCATTAATTGCCTTTGCGGCAAACTCTTTACTTTGCCGTATGGCGCTCGCGCAAGGGTATATTGATGCGTGGAATTTTACTCTAATTAGGCTACTGAGCGGAGCCATTTGTTTAGGCTTAATTATGGCTGTATATACGTTTAATCTAAAACGTAAGGGCATGCTTAATAACGCTATTTTAAGTGATACGGGAAGTTGGCGTAGCAGTATTAGTTTATTGATATATGCACTTTGTTTTTCTATTGCTTATATAGAGCTTGATACGGGCACCGGTGCGCTCATTTTATTTTCCGCAGTGCAACTTACCATGATTGGTTGGGGCATATATAAAAAAGAGCAGCTGAGTAAGTTGCAGTGGGCGGCTTTTTTTGTCGCATTAGCTGGATTTATATATTTAATGTTGCCCTCTGCCGCAGTGCCTTCTTTGTTAGGGGCATCGCTTATGGCGCTAAGTGGCGTTGCATGGGGTGTTTACAGTATACGCGGTAAAGCGTGTGTATCACCTTTGCGTACCACCGCCTTTAATTTTATAAGAAGTTTAGTGGCTATTCCTGTTTTATTAATTGTAGCAATAAGTTATTTAAAAACAGTGAGTATAGAAGGCGTGCTGCTAGCCTGCGCTTCGGGCGCTATTGCATCAGGCATAGGTTACAGCATTTGGTATGTGGCCATGCCACTACTTAAAAGTACACAAGCGGCGGTTGTACAGTTATGTGTGCCTGTACTTGCAGCATTTGCTGGAGTTATATTTTTATCTGAGCAGCTTACTTTTGAGTTTTTAATAGCAAGCTCGCTGATTTTAGGTGCTGTTTTGGTCTTTATTTTAAACAAAAAATAAGCCCTATTAAGGTGGGCTTACATTTGTTATGAAGCGTTTATAGAGCGCGGGCAAATTATTTAAAATAGCTGGCTTACCTTCTAAATCGCTGTTGCTTATACATTCGTAAAGCATCGCTTCGCTCAATGCACTTACTAACACTTGAGATTGCTTAATATGGCTAATATGCCAAAGCTCAGGTGCTACGCCGCCTAAATCCTGTTTGTAGGGGCGATAAAAACCATATTTAGCTAGATTTTTATCAAGCCACTGACTCAGTGGTGCAAAGGGCCCCCCATGTTGGTATTCATCAGGGGTAAGTTGCAGCTTATAGTCATCGTCAATTGCGGCGCTATCATACACATCCAGGTCAGTGCCTAAATGATGCCGACTAGCACCTGGCAAAGCAGAATAGAGCATAATAGCCGTGCACTTTTCCAGCTCATTTAGTTGGCTTAAATCCACTATCTGTTGCTGTTTATTAAAAACAGGGCGTAGTCCTAAATACTTGTTATTCCAAATCATAGCTTGGCGGTTGAAATCGCGAAAACTTGAGGCAATAGTCAGCTTAAAACCAGCGTTTGTAGCGGCATTTTGCAGGGCTAAAAAGTCATCAATAATATCAGTATGTAACCGATGCGATTGAATCTCAGTGAGGTGTGTATCACTTTGTCCAGTGATACACATAGCTAATGTATTTGTATCGAGTGCCATTAGGTTAACAGTTGCTCTAAAATTTGCTCGTAAATATCTGCTAAGGCGATTAAATCATCTGTGCTTACACATTCATCTACTTTATGAATAGTGGCGTTGCGCGGGCCTAGCTCAATCACTTTTGCGCCTGTTTGCGCTATAAAGCGTCCATCTGACGTACCCCCACTGGTTTCGAGGTTAGTGGTTAACCCCGTGACAGATTTAATCGCATTTACGGTGGCATCAACTAACGGACCATGCTCTGTTATAAACGGCAAGCCGTTTACTATCCAGCTTAATTCGTAGTTTAAGTCATGCGTTTGTAAAATAGCATTAACCCGTTCTTGTAATTGCTGATGAGTTACTTCGGTACTAAATCTAAAATTAAATTGCACCTCAAGTTCACCCGGTATGACATTACCGGCACCTGTACCACCATTTATATTTGATACCTGGAAGCTGGTTGCAGGGAAAAATTCATTGCCGTTGTCCCACACTGTTTGGCTAAGTTCAGTAATGGCGGGAGCAGCCAAATGAATTGGGTTTTGTGCTAAGTGTGGGTAGGCTACATGACCTTGAACACCTTTTACTTTTAAAAAGCCAGTAAGGGAGCCTCGACGGCCATTTTTTACTACATCACCGAGTACATCTCGCGATGAAGGCTCACCCACTAAGCACATATCAATTTTTTCGCCGCGTGCTTCAAGCGTGTCTATTACTTTGGTTGTGCCGTTGATAAAGGGGCCTTCTTCATCAGAGGTAATTAAAAATGAAATAGAACCTTTATGATCTGGGTTTTTAGCCACAAAGCGCTCAGTCGCAACAAGCATTGCCGCCAGAGAGCCCTTCATATCAGCTGCGCCTCGGCCATGCAGCAAACCATCTTCAATTAAGCCTGAAAATGGCGGGTGCTGCCAGTTTGATGCGGGGCCGGTGGGGACTACATCGGTATGGCCTGCAAAGCAAAAATGCGGTGACTCACTTCCTTTTCGGGCCCATGTATTGAGTGTATCGGTAAAAAATAATGACTCGATATTAAAGCCTAGGTCTTTTAAACGCTCGTTCATCATTGTTTGGCAACCCGCATCTTCAGGGGTTACCGACTCGCGCTGAATAAGCGCTTGGGCAAGTGCAATTACATCATTTGTCATTATTTAAATATCTCATCGTATTGCGCAGCTTTAAAGCCTAAGTGGTAGCTGTTGTCATTAACAAGTACTGGGCGCTTGATCATAGCTGGTTGCTCTGTAAGTAATGTAATAGCCGTGTCTTTAGTTAGGTTTTGCTTTTGCTCATCAGAGAGCGCGCGATAGGTTGTGCCACGCTTATTAACTAATTGCTCCCAGTCAATATGCTCAGCAAATTCGCTTACAAGCTGCTCGTTTACACCGTCTTTTCGATAATCGTGAAAGGTAAAATCTATGTTGTTGTCGCTAAGGTATTTTTTGGCTTTTTTAATGGTGTCGCAATTACTAATGCCGTAAAGAGTGATCATAGGTTTAGTTCTTCTTAATAATAGTTAAAAGGGGGTCTACACCCGCATTTACTTGCGTGTGCGAATAATGAAACGTGCCTAAGTTATGGCCATTTAATAGCACTAAGCTGGCCAGTAAGGGCGATTTAAGTTCGCGTAAATCAAAGTAAGCTAAGCGCTGTCCTTTGCTTATTTTGCTGCCATTGAGCTGTGCAATATGTGTATGGGTTATAGGTTGCTGCGTGGGTAGTGACAAATTAATAAGCACCTTTAAGCCATTTTTTGCTTGGAGAATAAATTCACCCCCTGCATTTTTGACCTGTATTGAAGTGCCATCAAAGGGGGCTAAAATTTTATGGCTACTTAACTCAACCAATACGGTTGGACCAAGGATTGAGAACTTAAAAAAAGGCTCAGGGTGTTGGTTTAAATCAATGACTTTGCCGCTAAAGGGGCTCGTAATTTTTAAAGCGCTGGCAGGGAGCTTATTTTGCGCTAAAAACGCGATAGAGGCTGCTCTCATTTATTGATCTACTACTAAATTGTAGCCATCGTTTTTAAGTGCAGTGATGGCTTGCTGCGCAGTGTGTTTTTTTACCAAAATATAATCTGTATCGTAGGTTGAGATAGAAAAAATAGAAATATTAGCCTTTGCAAGTACGCCAGATATATTGGCCATAATGCCTGTTAAAGAAAACCCTAACGGGCCAACGACTTCAAGTGCTTGCCAATCGGGCTCTGTGTCTAAACAGTCAATAGGAAAATGACTAGGGCAAACAATAGAAAGTTCATCGTGGGTTTTTGAAATAAAAAATAGGGGTAACTTTAATAGCGCTACAGGAATGTCAGCATCCACTTCTAAACTATGAATTGACAACAGCGTGCTGTGTAATTGTAATGTTTGTTTTGACATTAATAACCTGCATACAGCGTATAGTGTCAGTTAATAGTATAGATTATTGGCTTTAAATTAAAGGTGTAACAGTTACTAAAATTAAGACTGTGTAGCTGTGGATAATAAGGATCTAAAACTTACCCACAATTTCTGTGGATAAGTATGGGAATTGGCAGGTATAAATAGCCTAACTAACTAATTAATAAGTAAATATTAGCTAGGCTATAAAAAGCACTAGTGTGATTTACGCGTTGTTGAGCGCTTCAACTTGTGCTGCTTGAATAGCCGTAAGTGCGATGGTGTACACTATATCATCGACTAGGGCGCCACGACTTAAATCGTTAACGGGCTTTCGCATACCTTGTAGCATTGGCCCTATGCTGATCAAATCGGCACTACGCTGTACGGCTTTATAGGTGGTGTTACCGGTATTTAAATCGGGGAATATAAATACCGTAGCTTTACCGGCTACTGGACTATTTGGTGCCTTTTTAAGCGCAACATTTTCCATAATTGCAGCGTCGTATTGCAATGGCCCATCAATAATTAAATCTGGACGTTTTTGTTGGGCAATTTGCGTGGCTTCACGCACTTTTTCTACATCGGCGCCAGAGCCAGAAGTGCCTGTACTGTAGCTTATCATGGCAACACGTGGCTCTATTCCAAACGCGGCTGCAGAGTCGGCTGATTGAATAGCGATATCTGCTAATTGTTCCGCATTAGGGTCAGGGTTAATTGCACAGTCGCCGTATACCAGTACTTGGTCAGGCAGAAGCATAAAAAATACAGACGATACAAGTGATGACCCTGGGGCGGTTTTAATCAACTGTAGCGGTGGACGAATTGTATTGGCTGTTGTGTTAACTGCGCCAGATACTAAGCCATCTACTTTACCTTGCTCGAGCATCATAGTGCCAAGGACAACATTATCTTGTAATTGCTCTTGTGCTACGACTTCTGTTAAGCCTTTGCCTTTACGAATCTCTACCATAGGTGCAACGTAGTCGTTGATCACCGATTTTGGCTCAACAATACTTACATGCTCATTAAGCTCAATACCTTGTTGCTCGGCAATACGCATTATTTCATCGCGGTCGCCTAGTAATACGGTTTTTGCAATACCACGTTGTCCACAAATAGCGGCGGCTTTAATGGTACGCGGCTCATTTCCTTCAGGAAGTACCACCGTTTTAGCCGCTTTACGGGCTTTATCTGTAAGTAAATAACGAAACGCAGGAGGAGAGAGCTTACGTGTTTTGCCAACATTTTTTGCAAGCGTATCGAGCCAATCAGAATCGATATATTCTGCGTTGTGATCTTTTACTTTTTCAATACGTTGGTCATCATCGCTCGGTACTTCCATATTAAAATTATGTAGCAGTAATGAGGTACGCCAAGTATCGGCCTCTGTGGCTAATATAGGCAAGCCTGTTTGCATGGCTTGTTCACACAGCGCCATTATACGCGGCTCTGGTTCAAAACCACCGGTAAGTAAAATTGCGCCAATTTTAGTGCCGTTCATAGCCGATAAACACGCAGCAACAAGTATGTCGGAGCGATCGCCCGGGGTTACCAATAAAGCACCCGGTGTAAAGTGGTTTAAAATGTTTGATACGGTACGCGCACAAAACGTAATGCGACGCAGGCGACGGTGTAGCATGTCGCCTTCATTAATAATGGTTGCTTTTAAATAGGCACTTAAGTCTTTAACGCGTGGCGCGACTAAGTCAAAATCCCATGGGATGGCGCCTAACAGCATAAACGGATTTTTTCTGAAAATAGGTAAAGATGCTAAACGGTTTAATTCGTTATCGAGCTCTTCTGCTTTGTATGAATCGACCAAGTCAGCGCGGGCGCGGCCTTCTTCATCAAGCGGGGCGTTCACTTTATTAAAAATACAGCCTAAAACGCGAGGGTGATCAATCCCACCATAATACCCAGCAGCAATTTCTAAACGGTCTTCAATTTGCGTAATGTTATAATTACCAGGTGTTAATACAAATACAATATCGGCACCGAGTGTTTGGGCTATTTCGCGGTTTACACGCCCTGCATAAGGCTGACGGCGAGTAGGCACCATACCTTCAATAATAGCGACTTCGTCATCATTAATTTTACTTTCAAAGCGCTCAACTATTTCTTCAAGTAAATCATCGCCTTTACCATCGCCAATCATTTGCTCTGCATAGCTTAATGCAAAAGGAGTGGGCGGGGTAATTGATGAGCCTTGCATTATAATTTGAGTCGACTTTTCTGGGCCTGTTTCACCTGTGCGTGGCTGGGCTATTGGCTTGAAAAAGTTCACTTTTACGGTTTTTTGCTCAAGCGCACGCACTAACCCGACAGAAACAGATGTTAATCCAACACCAGTAGAAACCGGAATTAACATAATACGACGTGCCATAATTAAAGCTCCTTCACAATGTTAGCGGCATCAAGGGCAATCACCCATTCTTCATTAGTTGGCATTACAACGGCTTTCGTTGCTGCCTTTTCAGAGCTGATAATGCCTTCATTACCAAAGCGTGCATCTAAATTGGCTTGTTTCTCGCAATCTAAGCCTAAAAACGCCAATTGTGTGATTACTTTTTCACGGATAATGTCTGAGTTTTCCCCTATACCGCCGGTAAAAATAAGCGCATCTAATTGCTGTAATGGCACCATGTAGGCGGCAATCTGTTTCGCAAGGCGGTAGCAAAAAATATCAAGCGCAAGGGTGGCTTGTTCATGGCCTGCTAAAGCGGCTTCTTCAATGGTTCTGCAGTCGTTAGACAGTTCACTAATACCTAATAATCCACTTTCTTTATTAAGTAAGTTGTCGATTTGTTTTGCATCGTAATTAAGTTGTGTCGTTAAAAAGTTAAACAAACCTGGGTCGATATCACCACTGCGGGTGCCCATAACTAACCCAGCAAGCGGGGTTAAGCCCATGCTCGTATCTACACTCTTACCGCCTTTAATTGCACACACAGAACAACCATTACCTAAATGTGCACTAATAAAGTTACTTTTCTCAACAGGCTTATTAATTAATTCTGCGGTTTGTCCAGCTACATAATAGTGGCTTGTGCCGTGCATACCGTAACGGCGAACACCGTGTTCTGTATAAAGTTTATAAGGAAGTGCATATAAGTAGGCCACTTTATCCATTGTTTGATGAAACGCAGTGTCAAAAACAGCAACCTGTGGTAAGCCAGCAAACGACGCTTGCGCTGATGAAATTCCCAGTAAGTTTGCATGACCATGTAAAGGGGCAAGGCTTGAAGCATCTGAAATACCTGCAATAACTTTTTCATCCACTAATGCAGATTGAGTAAAGTGCTCACCACCGTGAACAACACGATGGCCTACTGCAATTAAATGCTCATCTAAATGGTGATCTTTTATCAAGCTTACCAACGTATTAATTGCCTCGCCATGCGCTTGATTAGCAGCTAAGGTAATAACGGTTTTATTACCTTGGTATTTATATTTTATAGATGGATTTTCTGAACCTAGGCGTTCAGCTAAGCCCGAAATAATTTCATTTCCGTTATCAGCATCAATAATGGCAAATTTTAAACTCGAGCTACCACAGTTTAATACTAAAACGTGTTGTGACTTTGAGGGCGTAGTTGGCATAGAGGCAGTTTCCATAAACAATAAATTTAGTAAGTGTATATTAAGCTATAAACAATACACTTAAGATGAAAATTAAAGGTAAACTTAGCCACTATAAAGGTAATAAAAAAGCGACTAAAGTCTAATTTTTAAGGTAACTATTTTAACCCAGTTAGTAAATTTAGTTTAGTGTTTAGTTGCTTATATATACAAAAACAATAACTTTTAATGCTAAAGTGTGAAGCTGTTTATTTGTGTTACACTTATAAGCAGTGTCAAGCTGGCGCTGCGGGTTAAAAGTTTAGATGTGAGGGGTCATGATGCAAAAAAGTGTGATGTCACAGTTACAAGCGGGTAGAGAATATGCAAAAAAATGGCCTATGCGTAAAGAGTTAGCACCGTTGTTTAACGAATTTAAAGTGATTAAAGCTACTGAGCTTGCAATTACTGTTATGCCGATATTAGCTATGCTTACACTCTTTTTTCAGCTAAATTATTTAGGCCCTGATTTTTTACCGCAAGCGATTGCCAGTGCTATGTTTTTCTTATCACTTCCTTTACAAGGTCTTTTTTGGTTAGGAAAGCGCTCCCAAACAGAGTTAGAACCAAGTATGCAAAAATGGTACAACGAGTTGTATTCTAAAATGGTTGCAAACGGATATCAGGCTCAATTAAGCGAAAACAAGCCCCGTTATATGGAGCTTGCTCACCTGTTAAAAGACATGTTTGATAAAATGGATAAAGCGTTTACTAAAGATCAGTTTTAGTAAATTGAGTTATGTAAAAAGATAAGGTGACAGTATGCTCACCTTTTTCCTCGAGTGCGCTCCAGTGTTCTGGTCTAAACTTCCACGCAAACGGTGTCATCATTATTAAATTTTTAATATCTGAAAAATTAAGCGTAACCTGCTCTGTAATGAGCTTTTGATCAGCTTTTGTAAAGCCGCTCGGCGTGTCAATTTCTGTGTGTTGTGCTACATCTGCATATATATATTCTTTAAGCTCTTTCAAATGCCATGGCCCAGGGCTTGCAACTACTAATATGCCATTAGGCGCTGCTAAACGGGCCAGCTCTTGATCAAATAAAGGCGCAAAAACACTCAGCAATACGTCAGCAGTGCCTGATTTAAAGGGGGCTTGGCTAATGGATGCAACACTAAAATGACACTGCGAGTAGCGCTTTGCTGCATATTTTACGGCTGATTTAGAAATATCGACACCGTAAACCTGCGCCTCTACTTTATTGGCAATAGCATGAGTATAAAATCCTTCGCCACAGCCAAGATCTATAAGTACTTTTGGTTTGCGCTCACTAATGATATTACTTAATGCGTTCTGTAAAAATGCATAAAAGCCGCGTTCTAAAAAAGCACGTCTAGCCTGTACCATTTCGAGTGAATCACCCGGTTGTTTAGAGTTTTTGTGCTGCACGGGTAGCAAATTTACATACCCTTCTTTTGCAAAGTCGAAGGTGTGATTATTGTCACATCGAAGTGATGAATTATGTTTTAACAGTGCGTGGTTACATAAAGGGCAATGGTATTGCAGACTCATGAGTCTAGGTAGTCCTTATCATAAAAAGTTTTAACCCAGTGTGGTCGATAAGTGATCAAAAGCGTAATGGCCATACCGTTAAGCATTGCCTCAGGAAACCAAATGATAGCACTTAGGTATACGTAATTATCCGCCAATTCTTGCCAATTATATTGCCCTATAAGTAAATAAAATAAAGCCCCTAAGCTTATTTTTAGGCATGCAATAAAGCCCGCTAACATAAAAGAGCACACAAAAATATAAACAAAAAAATGACGTGGTAAATACTGATAACTTATTATAAAGCCAAGGTAGCTTAATAATGTAGGAATAAATGCGCCAAACAGTATTTGCATGGGCAAAAGATTAAGATCAACGTTTGTGAAAGCCGCTAACAAAGCACTGGCAAGCAGGCTACTTAAAATAGTAAGGCGCCACCCTAATATAAGCGTTACTGCAGTTACACCTAAAATGTGTAAATCAAGGCCACTTAAAATCCCCGCTTTAATTTGCCATAACATTGCAAAAACTAACGCGCACGCCAATACACCTATCTGCCGTGCTGGGGTAATATAAAGTGCTTTATAGGTAGTTTTTTCTACACTTATAAAGGTAACAATGATTACAAGGGCCCAAAGTAGCCCTTGTATTTCAAGCGATAACATATGAATTATTTAAAGGTTGACCAAATAGGCGCATGGTCAGAAGGCTTTTCTATACCGCGTAGTTCGTAATCTATACCGGTATCAATACAGCGCTCGGCAAGAGCGTGGGTAGCAAGCACAACATCAATGCGAAGACCCCGATTATCTAAAAATCCTTTAGAGCGATAATCAAACCATGAGTATTTGTCGTTTGTTTCAGGGTTTTGCTCTCTGAAGGTATCTTTAAAACCCCAATCTAATAATTTTGCTAGCCATTCGCGCTCTTCTGGTTGAAATGAGCACTTACCTGTTTTAAGCCAGCGTTTAGCATTCACTTCACCAATACCAATATCTAAGTCGGTGGGAGAAATATTGATATCGCCCATGACAATAACGTCTTCACCTGGCGTGTGGTTTGTATCTAGATGGGTCATTAAGTCTTTGTAAAACTGACGCTTATAAGGGAATTTTGTTTCATGATTTATATTATCGCCTTGCGGGAAATAACCATTCATTACCGTTAGGTCGCGGCCATTTTCTTGCTCAACTGTTACACTTATCATACGCTTTTGTGCTTCTTCGGTGTCGGTAGCAAACCCTTTTAATACCGATTTAGGCTCATTTTTGCATAACATTGCCACACCGTAGTGTGCCTTTTGACCATGAAAATAAACGTGGTAACCCATTTTTTGTACGTCCTCAAGAGGGAACGCCTCATCATGAACTTTTATTTCTTGCAAACCAATAATGTCTGGCTGGTGTTTATCTATAATTGCTTGTAACTGGTGTAAGCGTGCTCGCAGACCATTGATATTGAAAGAAATAACCTTCATAAAATTTACCTTTAATTAGACTCTGTTTTTATAACTAAATTGTATCAGTAAATAAGCCTACATAACATGATCGAAATGAGAAAATAGCTGCGCAAATGTTGATCAATTGGTGTGTAAAGTTTAAACATTGTAAATGCTTTATTAATTATTTAAATAAATAAAAAATTCAATTGATCTCGCGATTATTGAATATATAATGCGCAAAAATTACTTGTTTAGTCGTTCAAATAGGATCTCTCTCATGAAAACACAATTACTTTTAGCTACTGTTTTATTAGCCTCTGCGTCTGTATCAGCAAAAAGCAACACTTACTTTAGCCAAGATAATAAACTTGAATCTAAATTATGTGTATTAAGTGCAAATGAAGGCTTTAGCGCAGCGCGTAAAGAAGCAGCACAACACGGTGTATACTTATCGCGTTTTTCTAAAAGTGTTTTATGTAATGGCCAAGATATCCGCGACATTGCTAAAAAAGTAACGTCTAACCAAGCTGCTAAATCAAAAGTAGAAGTGTTTGCAAAAGATGCACAACAAGAAACACAGCTATGTATCACAGCGTTAAAGAAAGGTCTTACGCCTGTTCGCCAAAAAATTGGTAACTTAAACTCGTTAAAGTGTAACGGTCAAAATGTTACTGAATTTGTAAAGCGTTATCAAAACGCAGCAATCTAATTGCGCAGCAACATGTAGATTAAAATAATGCCCAGTTTTTACTGGGTATTTTTTTGCAAAAATTACAAGGTAGGCAGCAATCATTGCAAAGCTAAGTAATTGATTAATGTATATAAAACACACTAACTTTATGTAACTCATTGATTTTTTGTGAATTGTGCACTTTGGCACTGGACTTGTATTAGTTAAAGTGACATTTACTAACTACAAGGATACGTCTTATGAAAAAGTTAACACTCGCAACAACAATTTTAGCTTCATTAAGTTTAGCCGCTTGTGCCTCTAACCAAGGCCTTGAAAAAATCGATAGTGATTTTGCAAGTCTGGATAACGACAGTGATGGTTATATTTCAAAAGTAGAAGCAGATGACGATAACATTTGGGGTCACTTTTCAAATATTGATACCAATATGGATAACGAAATCAGTCGTAAAGAATTTAACACTTACATGCAGTTAAACACCGGTAAGGTAGCAACTGACAGCGAAGTAAGTGAATCGGCTTTTAAAGCTAAAATTGCTAAATTTGATAAAATCGAAAATGATTTCAGAAGTCTAGATAACGATAGAAATGGTTATATCTCAGTAGAAGAAGCTGATGATGACGATATTTCAAACCATTTTGGTTACATGGATAACAATAACGATAAACGCATCAGCAAAGGTGAGTTTAAAGGTTATATTAGCAAATACGGTAAAGCCGTGGCTGAAGATGATGCACTTAAGCATTATAAAAACAGCTAATATTAGCTAAACATACTATATACAAGAGCCAGCATAAATTGCTGGCTTTTTTTATGCATTTAATTAGGTTTAAAAGCAGATATATTTTCCCCCTTTTGCGATGTTCTGTCATAATAGATAGCTACGTATTTTGAAGGGCAAAGCAGGACAGTATGGCAGGTCGTCGAGTTAGTGATGAGCAATTAATTGAGATCATCGAAGCGGCAATATTTGTTGCAGACAAACCTGTTAGTAAACGCCTCTTAAAAGATACAGTACTTGCTGATTTAGCTATTTCTATGTCACGAATTAACACTGCAATTGAGGCTATACATACTCACTACCAAACGCGTGGTATTAAGCTCGTTGAAGTAGGCAGTGGTTATCGCTTTCAAGCCTGTAGTAGTTTAAGCCCTTGGCTTAGTAATTTATGGCAAGAACGGGCACCTAAATATTCTCGTGCACTATTAGAGACTTTGTCGTTAATTGCTTACAGGCAGCCAATAACGCGGGGTGAAATAGAGCAAGTAAGAGGTGTAACAACCGGATCAGCAATTATTAAAACCCTCCTTGAGCGAGAGTGGGTTAAAGTAGTAGGGCATAAAGAAGTTCCTGGTAAGCCAGCGCTTTATGCTACAACAAAATTATTTTTAGATTATTTTTCTTTAACCGGTTTGGATGAGCTCCCTGCATTGCCTGCGCAACAGGAAAGCAAAATAAACCAGTTATTAAGTGATCCTTCTGTGAGAGAACCATCCGAATGAGTATTCAAGGTGAAAAGTTACAAAAAGTCCTAGCCCGTGCAGGGGTAGGCTCACGACGTGAAATGGAAAAATACATTGATGCAAACCGCGTTAGTGTTAATGGTAAAGTGGCTAAATTAGGTGACCGTGTTGAGGAAACAGACTTAATACGTGTTGATGGCCACACAGTTAAAATTGAAGAGAAAGCTGACCGCATTTGTCGTGTAATTATGTACAACAAGCCTGAAGGGGAGTTAAGTACACGTAAAGACCCAGAAGGACGTCGTACTGTTTTTGACCGTTTACCACGCATAGACGGTGAGCGTTGGATTGCTGTTGGGCGACTAGATATTAATACGGCTGGTTTAATGTTATTTACCAACGATGGTGAGTTAGCGAACCGCTTAATGCACCCAAGTTATGAAGTTGAACGTGAATATTCAGCCCGTGTATTTGGTGAAGTGACCAATGAAACCATTAAAAACCTAACGCGTGGCGTAGAGCTTGAAGATGGACCGGCTAAATTTTTAACGGTTAAATCACTGGGCGGTGAAGGCATTAACCGTTGGTACAATGTAACGCTAAACGAAGGGCGTAACCGCGAGGTTCGTCGTTTATGGCAATCGCAGGATGTAGAAGTGTCTCGCCTTATTCGTATACGTTACGGAAAGTTAGAGCTTGATAAGCGCCTACCTCAAGGTGGCTGGGCTGAACTTGATTTAGAAACCGTAAATTATTTGCGTAAAACCGTTAAATTAGGTCGTGAAACACAAACTAAACTGTCAGTAATGCCTGAAAAACGCAAAGATAAGCGTGCTAAAATTAACCAAATTCGCAAAGCTGTTAAAAAACATAACCAGCGTGTTAAGCAAACTAAGCGTAAGTAATATCGCTTTTAAAATAGATTACTAACAAAAAAGCCGCAATTTATGCGGCTTTTTTTTAATTAAAAATGCATCTTACCTTTTTGGTTGTGCATCAAGAGATTCACCGTTTACATCACTTGAGTCATCACTCATTAAATATAGATACGTTGGCATTAAATCTTCTGGGGTTGCAAGTTTATCGCGATCTTCCCCTGGATAGGCGGCAGCACGCATAGAAGTACGTGTAGCGCCAGGGTTGATACAATTGACGCGGATATTCGTTTTGCCTACTTCACAGGCCCACGTTTGCATCATACCTTCCACTGCAAACTTAGAGATTGCATAAGGGCCCCAAAATTCACGGCCTTTACGGCCTACGCTTGATGAGGTGAAAACGATAGAAGCATTATCTGATTTACGCAGTACAGGGAATAGTGCTTTAGTGATCATAGCTTGCGCTGTCACATTCACTTTCATGATGTTTTCAAACGTAGAAGAGCAAAAGTGCTCAAGTGGTCCAAGCGATCCTAAAATACCCGCATTATTGAGTAAGCCATCTAATTTACCAAATTGGCTTTCAATTGTGGCTGCTAAATCACGGTAGTTTTGTTTTGTCGCGCCTTTTAAGTCCATTGGCACAATAGCAGGCTGAGGGTAACCAGCATTAACAATCTCATCGTAAACGCATTCGAGTTTATTTGTTGTTTTACCGAGTAAAATAACTGTTGCGCCATACTTTGCGTAGGTAATTGCTGCTACACGGCCAATACCATCGCCGGCACCTGTAATTAAAATTACTTTATTTTGAAGTGCATTTGGAGTTGCTTGATAAGTTTGCATATAAATACCAATTTATAAAATTTTTTTGATTTTAACATAGCAAATCGTCAAGTAATCGAATTTATTGAAAATTTAGGTGGCGGAATTATAAACTTTACGTTAAGTTTAACTGGTCTAATGTCTCATTAATAAACTGATTACATTGTTTTAACTTTACTACACTGATTAAACACACTTACTTTGAACGAACACACTATAAAAATAAAGATATGTGCGGAGCTAAAAATATGAAAAAAATGCTACTCTCACTCTCGGTTACAGCTGCCTTGGCAGGTTGTGGCGGCGGAGAAACATTAGAAGATGTTAAAAACGACACTGCAACCGTAATTCCAAATGCCACGGTGACTTTTGACCCTGCTAATGGGGTTCTATCTGTTCCTAACGATTTATTAATGAGCGGCACACAAGATGGCACAATTAATATTCCTGGGGAATTAGATGACGATAATGTTTCAGTACCTCGTACTGCTTATGCAGACCCACAGCTAGCCCTAGGCGCGCTGGATGGCTGGTCATCACAGGTACCTTACAAAATTGATTTAACTTTTCCTACTGGCGTATCGCTTGATGAAACCTCTGCAGCATCGCCCGGTACAGTAAGAATTTTTGAAGTGGTGATGGGCGCAAGCTTAACCGATCCAGACTGTGCTACGGTTGCAGCTGGTACAGCGTGTAAACTGGTTGGCGAATTAACCTATGGCGTAGACTTTATTACTCAAGCCTCTGGCGACGCTGTGGCTATTGTACCCTTAAAGCCATTCACACCGGGTAGTTCATACATAAATGTATTAACCACAGGTTTGAAAGATTCTCAAGGGCGCTCTATTCAACCGTCTTCTACTTATGCTTTAGTCAGTGAAGAAGCCCCATTAATTACAGATGCACAGCTAGGTCTTCAAACCGCAGTAAATAGCTATGAAAATGTAGTGGTGAGCTCGGGTGACATCACTAAAGATGACATTATATTTTCTGCAGCAATGACCATTCAGTCAGCAGGCCCAGTGCTAGGTACAATTAAAAACCTACTTGCGGCTAGCTTACAAAATGACGCATTACCAACTCCAATGGTAAGTGTACCTGAACAAGCTATGGTTAATGTACAGCAAGTATTTGCCAGTGCGGGTGTGAGCGTATCTGATGCGTTTTCTGGTGTTCAATATTTAAAAGGTAGCGTAATGTTACCTATGTACTTAGGCACACCCACCGGTACTGAAATAAGCGATTTAAACGATACATATTGGCAAGGTATGTGTGACAACGCGGTGGCTATTTTAGGTTACAAAGCGGCAGCGGGCGAAGCATTCCCTGCAGACCCAATTAGCGAAAACGACGCACTTTGTGCGGCTTTGAGCAACGGGCAATTACGTGATTTAGGTTTAGACTCTACGCGCCATTTAACTAAGTACAACTCAATACCAAAAGTACAAAGTATGGCGAATGTGCCAGTGCAAATAACTAAACCAATTTTGCCGGTTATTAATTTTATTCGTGATTCACAGGGCCTTGACCCTATTGAAATGCCTGAAACAGGTTGGCCTGTTGTGATCATGCAACACGGTATAACAACAGATAAAGAAAGCATGTTGGCATTGACAGCGCAACTTTCAATTCAAGGTTTTGCTACCGCTGCGATTGACCATCCTCGCCATGGTGAGCGCGGTGTAGACGTGGATGCTGATGGCACAGATGACTTTAATGCCACAACGGGTTCAGTACTTAGTTACATGAACTTAAATTCATTATTAGTTGCTCGTGATAGCTTACGTCAATCATCTGCCGATTTATTAGGCTTACGCTTAGGTTTAAACTTTATTAATGATGAAACAATTAATGCGCAAGATGTAACCTATGTAGGACATTCTTTAGGCTCTATTGTTGCACCTGCATTTATAGCGCAAGCTAATAGCCCACTTGCAGACACAGTTGACCCGTTATTTAAGGTAAACACTGTAGCACTTGCAAGTGGCGGCGGCGGTATAGCAAGCTTTTTACTTGAGTCGGCTGCGTTTGGGCCATTTATTCAAGGCTCTGTGTTATCGCAAGCAGGTACAGCAGAATCTCAAGAGTTTAACGAATTTTTACAAGCGGATGCTATTTCAAACTGTGGTACATTATTACCTGATATGGAAGCGTTTTTAACGTGTGGCTACCAAGCGTATGTAACCTCACTTACTACGGCTGGGGAAACTACAAAACTTGCTAACATCCAAGCGGTAATGACTGAATTTGCTTTTGCTGCGCAAACCGCACTTGATAGTGGTGACCCAACAAATTACGCAGCAGCGGTAAATGCATTAGGTACACCTGTGTACACTAATGTTGTTGTAGGCGATGGCGCAGATAACAAACCTGATCAGGTTATTCCGCCAGCGGCAACAAATAACCCAATTTCAGGAACGATTCCTTTAGCAAACTTTATGGGGCTAGAAACAGTAAGTACTTCACAAGCACTCAGTGAAACGCCGGGTAGCTACTTGGTGAAATTTACAAAAGGTCACCATGGTTCAATTTTAACACCTGCGCAAGATGAAGCCCAAGCGGCAACTGTTGAAGGCAGTGCAGCCGCAAATGCTGAAATGCAGCTGCAAGTAGCGACTTATTTAGCCGCACGCGGGCGTATGTTATTAGTCAGTAACCCTGAGGTGGTGACCGATTAATCAGCAAATACCTTATTAACCTTTAAAAGCCACTGTTTAGTGGCTTTTTTTTGTTATAAAGCATGATAAATTAGCTTAAATTTATAAATGGAGAGACCAGTTGGAATTTTTATACGAATACGGTTTGTTTTTTGCAAAAACGGTTACCTTTGTTATTGCTATTGCAATTATTTTAACGCTTATTGTTGGCTCAGCAGTGAAGCCTAAAACTAAAAAAGGGGCAATAGAAATAGACGATTTATCTGAGCAGTTAGATGACTTAAAACACAGTTTTTTAGAAAATACGTTAACTAAAAAAGAGCTAAAAGCGCATCATAAAGCGCAAAAAGCCGAATCTAAAAAAGCGGCAAGTGATGAGCCGAAGCCACGCCTATATGTTATTGATTTTATAGGTAGTATGGACGCTCATGAAGTTGAAAGCCTACGCGAAGAAGTGACCGCTATTATTGCTATTGCTGACCCCAAAAAAGATAAAGTATTAGTTCGCTTAGAGAGCGGGGGCGGTGTGGTGCACGGCTATGGTTTAGCTGCATCGCAATTACAGCGCTTTAAAACAGCAGGTATTAACCTTACGGTCTCTATTGATAAAGTTGCAGCGAGTGGCGGTTACATGATGGCCTGTGTAGCCGATGAAATATTAGCCGCTCCTTTTGCGATTGTTGGCTCTATTGGTGTAATTGCACAGATACCTAACTTTAATAAAATTTTAAAGAAAAACGATGTAGAGTTTGAGCAAATTACAGCAGGCGAATTTAAACGCACGTTAACTTTGTTCGGCGAAAACACAGATAAAGCCCGTGAAAAATTTCGTGATGAGATAGAGCAAACGCACGGTCTATTTAAAGAGTTTGTAAGTAGCCAACGCCCATCACTCAATATTGATAACGTGGCAACAGGTGAGCATTGGTTTGCAACACAAGCAATTGAAAAAGGCTTAGTGGATGTAATTAAAACTAGTGATGATGCATTATTAGAGCAACAATCTGAGCGTCAAATATACAAAGTAAAATACAAAATCAAGAAAGGATTAAGTGATAAGTTAGCGATAGGGCTGAGTAGTTCTATAAATAGAGCAGGCGTTAATTTAATGTCTCGGTTTAAAGCAATGAATCCATAAACCGTTATTAAACGGTAATAAAAAACCCTTGCTATGCAAGGGTTTTTTTTAGCTAAAATACTACTCCGTAGATTTGTGATAATTTTCTAGGTCTTTAGCTGCGTTCGGGTCGTTAAATATTGTTTCATCTAGTTGACCTTCTGATTTAGCAACCACACACGTTACCATACAGTCACCCGTTATATTAACGGCTGTACGCGTCATATCGAGGAGTCTGTCAACACCAATAATAATTGCTATCCCTTCTACTGGTAAACCCACTTGGTTAAGTACCATTGCAAGCATAATCAAACCTACACCAGGTACACCTGCGGTGCCCACCGAGGCAAGCGTTGCGGTTAAAATAACCATTAAATAGTCAGAAATCGTTAAATCAACAGCAAACACTTGTGCAATAAATACTGTTGCTACGCCTTGCATAATAGCTGTGCCATCCATGTTAATGGTTGCGCCAAGCGGGATTGTAAAAGATGCTACTGAGTTATTAGCACCGAGTTTTTTGGTTGCAGTTTCAAGTGTTATAGGCATCGTCGCGCTTGAACTTGAAGTACTAAAGCCAAATAAACACGCATGCTTCATTTTAGCTAAGAAAGTAAGTGGGTTGAGGCCGGTTAGTACTTTTAGAATAACGCTGTAATTAATGAATGCGTGAATTAATAACGCAGCCACTACCACAAGGAAGTACTTAGCTAAGCTGAGTATTAAGCCCATTTCGATAGTCGTGAAAAGTTTAGCCATTAAAAAGAATACGCCGTAAGGCGCAATGTTCATCAGTAACGTGACAAGTTTTAAAATAACCGTGTTTAAATCTTCAAATACGGCGGCTACACGTTTACCAGCTTTACCGCTTAGGGCCATTGAAACACCAAATAATAGCGCAAACACAATAACTTGTAGCATGTTGCCTTTTGCCATTGCTTCAAATGGGTTAGTCGGGAACATATCGATAATAACGCGCGCCAGTGTAGGGGCTTCTTTGGCATTAAAGCTTGCATCTGATGGCAGTGCAATACCTTGGCCAGGGTTAAATAACAACGCCAGCGAAATAGCGACAGTAATAGCCACCGCGGTTGTTACTAAATATAAGCCAATAGATTTACCACCTAAACGCCCTAATTTTTTAGGATCGCTCAGGCTACACGTACCGCACACGAGTGATACGAATACGAGCGGCACAACCAGCATTTTTAAACTGGCAATAAAAATTTGTCCGCCAACATGGAAAAGGCCATCTACAAAAAAAGCTTTAATTGGCAAAGAGAATAACCCAAGAGGAATTAGATAATCGTCTTCACCAGCTAATATAGCCTGAAATAAAAAGCCTACTGCAATACCCAGTGCCATACCTATCATGATACGGGTAGTTAAACTCATTGAACGTATTTTAGACATATTCCCTAATCTATTTTTTCAAATTTGCCATAGACTACCAGCAAGGAAATATTTACTACAGAAAAAAATAACCTTTGCAGAATTTTTTACACAAAAAAGTGATAAAAAACTGTGATATTAGACTAAGTTATAGGTTAATATTAGGTAAACGACTATTAGTAAATAATAACAACGCTAGGGAGAGGTCAATGCCTTTAACGCGACTACTCAGCATTACACTATTTAGCATTTTGCTTTGCGCTTGTGGTGGTGGTGGAACAATCGAAAAAGACGGCACCATCGGAGATGATGACGATTCTACAACAGAAACATCCACTTATACGGTAACTTTAAAGGGTTACACCCAATCTAGTGACACTGAGTCAAACACTGTCACAGCCACTGCTCCTTTAGAACTTAGAGCAACTTTAGAGGATGCAGATGGCGATGCAGTTTCAGGTGAGCGTATTACTTTTACCCTTGCAGACTCTATAGGTGAACTAAACCCTATCACAGGCACAGCCTTGACCCAGTCAAACGGTATAGCGTCAATAGAACTTACCGCTGGTGAAAATGCAGGAGCTGGTGAAGTCACCGCAACCTATACGCTAGATGGTGTAAGTTATACTGACACGTTTGCATTTGAATCGGATGGTGCTCAATCAACAGATCCACAATTGAGCGTCTCACTTGTTGATTCATCTGGAGATGTAACGCGAAGTGTTGATTATTTAAACCCTGCTACTGCACAAGTTGAGCTATTAATTGATAATGAACCAGCTGCTTACGAATTAATTGAGTTTGTGCTTACTGGTTTAGGTAGTATAAACCCTACTAATGGAACAGCTTTAACGAACGAACAGGGCATTGCAACAATTAGCTTACTTGCGGGGACTGAAGCGGGGGCTGGCTCAATTGTCGCAACTTACACCGATAATGAAAATACAGTTTTTAGCTCGGACGGTTACACGTTTACGACCGAAGGCGATGCACCCATTCAAGGTGAGTCACTAGACTTTTCTATCGGTTTGAGCCTTACCTCTTCAACGACTTTATCAGAAATTAGTACAATCAGCGCAGCTGACAGTGCGGTAGTTAAAGCAACTATATTAGACGGCGATGGCGTTGAAGTTGAAGGGGCGGTTGTAAACTTCTCATCAACATTAGGAAACTTAATTCCAAGTATTGGTACTGCACTCACAAATGGCAGCGGCGTTGCATCAATTAATTTAACGTCGGGAACTGTTGAAGGGGCAGGTGTTATAACAGCGCAGTACGAAGGCGTTGAACAAACTCTGGGTTTTTATACAAAAGGGGATGCTGTAAATCCAGACCAAAGTACTGCCGATATTAGCTTTTCTATTTTACAAAATTGTCCTGCAGACTTTAAATCACAAAGAGATGCAAGCCAATGTGACACTGTGACGAGTATTTCTGGTGATTCAACCGCGATTCTTTACGTACAAGTAACAAATGAAAATTCGACAACACCACTTTCACAAACTTTGGTAACAGCAAGCACAACAATTGGCTCAATTACACCTTCAACGGGCACAGCCATTACTGATGCAAACGGTATTGCACTTTTAGATATAGTGCCAGGACAAGATGTAGGTGCTGGTGAAATTACCGTATCTGTTCTTGATAGTGCTTTAACTAAAGCATTTCAAATTGCTGCTGTAGATGTTGAAATTGCCATTAGCAGTTCGCTTGCAGAGGACGAGCTATTAGCTGCAGGTGCAACAGCACTTATTTCAATTGAAATTTCAAAAGATGGTGAGCTATACACGACACCACTTA
Organism: Pseudoalteromonas sp. S3785; assembly: GCF_005887365.1. Taxonomy (NCBI): domain Bacteria; kingdom Pseudomonadati; phylum Pseudomonadota; class Gammaproteobacteria; order Alteromonadales; family Pseudoalteromonadaceae; genus Pseudoalteromonas; species Pseudoalteromonas sp. S3785. The sequence continues at coordinate 64,012 of NZ_PNCT01000052.1, forward strand.
CTGTTGAGTTTTCATCTGGTTGTGTTGGCTCTGGCCAAGCCCTTATAGACGAGACAGTAACCAGCATTGGCGGCTTTGCGCGCTCTACATACCGTCCGCTTACGTGTGTAGGTGGCGATATAATTACAGCGACTGTAATTACAGGCGGTGATACGGTTTCGGCCAGTACGACTATTAATGTATCGCCTGCTAATATTGGCTTTTTACAATTTGTAGAAGTTACTGAACCAGTTATCGCATTAAAAGGAACCGGTGGCGCTGACAGAACTGAAATTTCTGAAGTAACATTTAAACTTGTTGATTCAAATGGTAACGATTTAGCGTCTAGAACTGTGAACTTTGAGTTGTCTACAGCAGTAGGTGGTATAACATTAGGTACTGCTAGTGCAATTACTAATGCTAGCGGTGAAGTAACGACTTCTGTTCAATCTGGTTCAATTGCTACACCTGTACGCGTTATTGCATCTAGCGAAGAAGAGGTTGATGGCGATACGGTTATCGTAACAGCACCTTCAGACATACTTGTAGTAAGTACAGGTATTGCCGACCAAAATAGCTTTTCGCTTTCGCGTTCTATTTTTAACCCTCACGCATTAAATGTTGATGGTAATACAGTGTCGGTTAACGCGCGTCTTGCTGATCATTTTAACAACCCTGTACCAGATGGAACAGCTGTTACCTTTATAACAGAAGGGGGCGTTATAGAGCCAAGCTGTACAACCACGAATGGTGTGTGTAGCGTCACGTGGACCAGTAGCAACCCACGCCCGTTTACTGATTCGATGTATGAAAATACCATTGCTCAAAAGTGTGATGGCGGCTTACCTTGCCCATTAGGTATTTTAAATAATGACTTAACAGTTGATTTACCGCTAGGTGGACGTGCTACTGTGCATGCTTATGCTATTGGTGAAGAAACGTTCTCTGATTTAAATGGAAACGGCTACTTTGACAGTGAAGATTTCTTTGATGATTTATTCGATATTCCAGAAGCCTTTATCGATAATAATGAAGATGGCACTTATGGTGGCAAAGACTGTAACGATGGTACAGACCCATGTTCACGTGATAATTCAACGGGCGATGAGTTTGAAGAGTTTGTTGATTTTGATGGAAATGGGACCTGGACTACAGAAAATGGTTTGTATAACGGTTTGCTGTGTCGCGAAGAAGACGAACTTGCCGGTATTTGTAGCCGTCAAATGGTTAACGTTTTTCAAAACCAAGAAATCGTAATGTCAGGAGATACTGCATTCTTTAGACTAGTTACATACGCTGATGATTGTTCTGCTATTGCAGGGGCAACCGCTTCAGAGGTGCGTGTAAACAGTGACCCTGCAAGCCCACTTGTACGCCGTGTACAAAACGACCCTACTAGCGCGTTAATGTGTCAGGTTGATGCAATTGATTTAACCCAAACTGCATCTGGCACAGCGAGTTTAGGACTTACGGTATTTATAGCAGACATATACAATAACCCAATGCCAGCTGAAACTACTATTTCTATTGATACAGACAATGGTATTTTAACAGGCACCGATAACTATACTTACCCAAATACCACGAGTATTGTTCCTGTTGGTTTATCTTTTGGTATTACGCGAGAAGATTTAGATGGGGGTAACGAGCAGTTTAGCGGTATTTTAACTGTTACTGCTGAAGCGCCTTCTGGTTTAGAAAGTACACTTTCTGTAACCGTAACCGACGATTTATAAACGCGGTAATGTAAAAAATGCCAACCTTAAGGTTGGCTTTTTTATTTGTGTTCTATATATTCCACAGCAATTATTTGAAAAACACTGGTTTGTATAATTTAACTACAAAAATTGTTTGTTTATTCAGTAAATACTGAAAAGTTTGTATTAAAAGCTTGTAACAATAGGTGTTTGTAGATATACCTATAAATATTCGCGCCGTTTATGTCGGCAAAACACATTTAAATATTTGGTTAGAAATAGGCAACTATGGGCAAATCGCTAGTAATTGTAGAGTCACCTGCTAAGGCTAAAACAATTAATAAATACTTAGGTAAAGACTTCATCGTAAAGTCCAGTATTGGACATGTGCGTGATTTACCTACATCAGGTTCGAGTAAAGCTAAAGTACCGGCGACTAAAACGCCAGCTGAAGTTCGTAAAATGGAGCCTGAAGAAAAAGCAGCGTATAAACAGCAACGAGATTACAGAAACTTAGTTGCACGTATGGGGATTGATCCTGAAAAAGGGTGGGAGCCACATTACGAAATTTTGCCAGGTAAAGAAAAAGTAGTTCAAGAGTTAAAAAAGCTGGCCGAAAATGCAGACCAAGTCTATCTCGCAACGGATTTGGATAGAGAAGGGGAAGCAATTGCTTGGCACCTTCAAGAAATTATTGGTGGTGAGCCTGAAAAATACAAACGTGTTGTATTTAACGAAATTACAAAAAATGCGATTCAGCAAGCGTTTGAAACTCCTGGTGAGCTAAATACCGACATGGTATATGCCCAACAAACACGTCGTTTTTTAGACCGTGTAGTGGGTTTTATGGTATCGCCGTTATTATGGGCAAAAGTAGCACGTGGTCTTTCAGCAGGGCGTGTACAATCTGTTGCGGTTCGTTTATTAGTAGAGCGCGAGCGTGAAATTAAAGCGTTTATTCCAGAAGAATTTTGGGATATACACGCCGATGTTAAAAACAGCGAGTCACAATTACGCTTAGAAGTCACTAAACAAGCAGACAAGCCATTTAAGCCAGTTAATGAGGCTCAGGCTACAGCCGCAGTCAAAACGCTTGAGAGCGCAGAATATAAAGTAATAAATGTTGAAGAAAAACCAAGTAAAAGCCGCCCAAGCGCACCTTTTATCACTTCAACCATGCAACAAGCTGCTAGCACCCGTTTAGGGTATGGCGTTAAAAAGACCATGATGCTTGCACAGCGTTTATACGAAGGTGGTTACATCACGTATATGCGTACTGACTCAACTAATCTGTCTAAAGATGCGGTTGAAATGTGTCGTGATTATGTAACCCAAGAGTTTGGTGCCAAGTATTTACCAAAAGATCCAATCAGCTATAGCTCTAAAGGTAACGCGCAAGAAGCGCACGAAGCGATTCGTCCTTCAAGCGTGACTGTGCTTTCGGGCCATGTTGAAGGTGTCGATGCCGACGCTAAAAAGCTTTACGAGCTAATATGGCGTCAATTTGTAGCGTGCCAAATGGTACCTGCAGAATATGACCTTACAACGCTTACTGTGGCCGCTAGCGACTTCCAACTTAAAGCTAAAGGTCGAGTATTACGCTTTGATGGTTGGACTAAAGTACAACCAGCAGTGCGTAAAAAGAATGAAGAAGATCAGTCTCTTCCTGCTGTTAAAGAAGGCGAAGTACTGAGCTTAATTGAGCTTGATCCTAAACAGCACTTTACTAAACCGCCAGCACGCTTTAGTGAAGCAAGTTTAGTAAAAGAGCTAGAAAAACGTGGTATTGGTCGTCCATCTACGTACGCATCAATTATTTCGACAATTCAAGACCGTGGTTATGTAAGAGTAGAAAACCGTCGCTTTTTTGCCGAAAAAATGGGTGAAATAGTTACCGACCGTTTAGTAGAAAACTTCACTGATTTAATGAACTTTGACTTTACTGCAAAAATGGAAGGGCGTTTAGATGACATCGCCGAAGGCGAGCGTGTATGGACCCAGGTGCTTGATAAGTTTTATGCTGATTTTTCTACGCAATTAAATATAGCCAAAGATGAGCCAGATCAGGGCGGTATGCGCTTGAATCAAATGGTCGAAACCGACATTGATTGTCCTACATGTGCTAGAAAAATGGGTATTCGCACAGCATCTACAGGTGTATTTTTAGGGTGTACAGGTTATAACTTACCGCCTAAAGAGCGCTGTACAACCACAATGAACTTAGTTTCAGGAGATGAAGCGGTTGCTGCTGATGTTGAGGACATTGAAACAGAAACATTAATGCAAATGAAACGCTGCCCAATCTGTGAAACGGCTATGGACTCTTATCTAATAGACGAAACTCGTAAATTACATGTTTGTGGTAATAACCCCGCTTGTGAAGGGTATATTGTTGAACAAGGTACCTTTAAAATTAAAGGGTACGATGGGCCTATTATCGAATGTGATAAATGTGGCTCAGACATGGAGCTTAAATCGGGCCGTTTTGGTAAGTATTTTGGTTGTAACAACGAAGAGTGTAAAAATACGCGTAAGTTACTTAAAAACGGCGAAGCTGCGCCACCAAAAGAGGACCCTGTTCACATACCTGAACTTGAATGTGAAAAGTCAGAAGCTTATTTTGTTTTACGTGACGGGGCTGCGGGTATTTTCTTAGCGGCTAATACTTTTCCTAAATCACGCGAGACGCGCGCGCCTAAAGTGGCCGAGCTAAAGCGTTTTAGAGACCGTATTTCACCTAAGTTTTATTATTTAGCTGATGCACCAGAAAAAGATCCTGATGGTAATTTAGCGGTAGTACGTTATAGCCGTAAAAATAAAGCGCAATACGTGATGACTGAAGTCGACGGAAAAGCCACAGGCTGGACCGCACACTACGAAGCGGGTAAATGGGTAGAAGAAGCGAAGAAAAAAGCAGCACCTAAAAAGAAGGCTGCTACTAAAAAAGCGCCTGCAAAAAAGACAAAAGCTAAAAAAGAAGAAGAGTAACTAACCCGTTACTTGTTTTTTAGCCAGTAAAAAACCGGAACGCACAGCCTGTGTCGTTCCGGTTTTTTTATAAGTTCATATGCTTCGCAATGGCTTTGTTAGCCACATATATACTCATAATTTAAATTTTTACAGATGATACTTTTTTATAACCTTCAGACTGCAGTTCATCATTTACACATTGAAGTACGTAACCTAAAAGGTCTTCATTCGCTACATCGTCATCTTTAGCCCAGTTTACACACATATCTGTGTATTCTTTAATTGTTTGTGCAGAAGCAGCAGGTGCATCGTCTGCGATGGCAACTGTTGCAGAAACAGAAAAAAGTGGCGCAACTATTAACGCTAGCAGTGCTTTATTCATTTGTTGATTCCTAAATAAATAGTTTGACGATTTAAATACATTTTAAAGTGGTATTTAAACAGTGCCCAATGCAGAACAATTCTGTTGGTATAGTGATTTTTAAACGAAATTAAAATAAAAGATAACGAAAAATTTTTATCGTCAAGATGAGTAGATTACGCTTAAATAATTGTATAAGTAATTGTGCTTAAATAAATTATAAGCTAAGGTCGCTTTTTTATAAAAAGATACGTTAATGTCAGAACATCAAGTAAAACCAACTAATACGCCTCGCAAAATACACAAAGTAGAGCAGGGCTTAGAGTCGCTTATATTTAAAGGTCGCTGGTTATTAGCCCCGTTTTTTGTAGGCTTACTATTTGCTGTTATATTGCTATTAATAAAGTTTTTTAAGCAACTTTATTTAATGGGTATTGCCACTTTTAGTGCAACAAACCAAGAGTTATTAGTGGGTATACTTACCCTCGTTGATACCGCTTTACTGGCTGGTTTATTACTTATTATTATTTTTAGTGGTTATGAGAACTTTGTTTCAAAGCTTAATATTGATGACCATGAAGATAGGCCATCGTGGATGGGAAAAGTTGGTTTTTCTGGCTTAAAAATGAAGTTAATTAGTGCAATTGTTGCCATATCTGCGGTTGAGCTTTTAAAGGTATTTATTAATTCAAATATTCACTCAAGTGATGAGCTATTTTGGAAGGTCATTATCCATGTTACCTTTGTGAGCTCTGGTGTATTATTTGCACTCACTGATTATTTAAATAGCAAAACACAATCACATTAAAAAAGTTAGTTTAATAATGCGCTAGCAGCTATTTAGTTTTATACCTACTAAAGCGTCCACAAGTGTTAGGCGCACAAAAAAGCCCGATAAATCGGGCTTTCAACTATCTGCTAGAGCTTTATTAATTTACAAAAGCGAAATAGCACGCAAAGCCGCTCATGTTTAACGTATTACCATCTAGTGTGGCATTACAATGAGATAATGAGTCATGCGCTTCAGTCACTGTTTTAGTCAGCTCAAATGTTTGATTGGTTTGTGCTAAATTAAACACACACAGCATAGTTTGCTCATTTAATGTTCTGTAAAAAGCGAGTACAGGCTCAGCAGTATCAACAAACTCAATGTCGCCCTCCAATAACACAGCATGCTGTTTACGCCATGCCATAAACTCACGGTAGGCATTAAGTATAGAGTCTGCATCTTTATCTTGAACAGATACAGCACGTTGAGTGTGTGCGTTATCTACCGGTAACCAAGGTTTGGTATTACTAAAACCTGCATGTTCTGAGCCATTGCCATCCCATGGCATTGGCGTTCTGCAGCCATCACGGCCTTTAAAGTTTGGCCAAAACGTAATGCCGTAAGGGTCTTGTAGGTCTTCAAATGCAACAGAAGCTTCACCTAAGCCAAGCTCTTCACCTTGGTACATGCATACGCTACCACGCAACGACGCTAATAAAGCAGTCAACATTTTGCATTGTGCTGGGTTAATTTCACCATTTTGGCTCCAGCGGCTCGCTACGCGCTCTACATCGTGATTGCTAAACGCCCAACACGGCCAACCCTCAAGCATACGTTGCTCAAGTGTTTGTACGGTTTCTCTAATGTATTCGCTTGAGTAGTCATCAGTTAATAGCTCAAAACTGTAGCCCATGTGCAGTTTATCACCACCATGAGTATACTCTGCCATTGTTGCTAATGAATCTTCTGATGAGATTTCACCCAGTGACACAGTGCCTGGGTACTTATTAAGTAATGCACGTATGTCTTGCATAAACTCAATGTTTTCAGGCTGGGTGTTATTATAATAGTGGTACTGAAACGCATACGGGTTATCTTCACTAAAGCCACGGCCTTGGCGTTTATCTTTAGGCTTTGCTGGATTGTCACGTAATTGTGCATCGTGGTAGCAAAAGTTAATAGCGTCTAACCTAAAACCGTCCACACCTTTTTTAAGCCAAAACTCTACGTTTTCTAACACAGCTTTTCTTACATTAGGGTTGTGAAAGTTTAAATCTGGCTGTTCGGTTAAAAAGTTATGTAAATAGTATTGACCACGACGAGGCTCCCATTGCCACGCGCCGCCACCAAATATAGATAACCAGTTATTAGGTGCTGTACCATCGTCTTTAGCATCCGCCCATACATACCAGTCTGCTTTATCATTGTTTTGGTTTTCGCGGCTGTCTAAAAACCATTGATGTTGGTCTGAAGTATGGCTTAACACTTGGTCAATAATAATTTTGATGTCGCGTTTGTGTGCTTGATCTATTAATTCGTCAAAGTCGTTTAAGTCACCAAAAATCGGGTCTATGTCGCGATAATCGCTAATATCATAGCCAAAATCTTTCATTGGGGATTTAAAAAAAGGAGAAATCCAAATAGCGTCGACGCCTAAGCTTTTAATGTAATCAATGCGATTAATTATCCCTTTAAGATCACCAATACCATCGTTATTGCTGTCTTGAAAGCTTCGCGGGTAAACCTGATAAATAACCGCACCTTTATACCACTGCTGTTGGGCCATGCTTTTCTCCGTCGTTCCACACAGTATTTATATTGTTATTAGTTCGATTGAAACAATCGCTAAACTTTCAAAAAGCATACGTGAAGGGGGCTACACTGTAAAAAGCCTGCATACGTATGCAGTTAATTTACTTAGTTAAAAGTACTTTTAAGAAGGTGTATTAAAGGTGCTGTGTTTTTATTACTAACTTTACCAATCATTCTTTTTAATTATAAATAAAACAGTGCGAGTCTATTTTGGTGCTTATTTTAAAAGGCTTGCACGGTATTGGTGAAGGCGGTGAATGGTCTTACCAATTTCACAAAACGGAAATTATGAAAATAACTTATGTAAATATTAAAAAATGCTTTATTTAACGCTATTTGCCCCCTGTATTGTGAGTAATTTACAGTGCGAACAAATGTATTTTTATAAAATTCATTAACAATCATATTGCACCAAAATAATAACATTAGAATCAGTGGGTTAGAGGTTTTATTGTGAATTAAGTGTTAATTTTTAACGCGTTGCATAGTTTTGAATACGTATGCATAAAGTTGTTAATAAAATAATTCGAGCGTTAATATTGATGCTGACAACAAAATTAGCTCGCCTGTTTGACTATCACTCAAATAAAGAAGCGGGTATCACAATATGGGTAACGGGAAAACATCATGTCTATGTTCAAACCAAGTATATTAACGTTGGCAATGGCAACTGCCGGATTAGCAAGCTTTGTCTCTGTAGCAGCGCAAGAAGATACAGTTAAAAATGATGACGTTGAGGTTATCGAAGTAAAAGGATTCCGTGGCAGTGTTGTTGAATCTATCAACACCAAACGCTTTTCTACACAGGTTGTAGAATCTATTTCTGCAGAAGATATAGGTAAACTACCTGACTCTTCAATTGCTGAGTCTATTGCACGCTTACCTGGTTTAACGGCGCAGCGCCTAGATGGTCGTGCAAGTAGAGTATCAATTCGTGGTTTTGGTGAAAACGAAAGTGGTACTACGTTTAACGGCCGCGAGCAAGTATCTATTGGCGATAACCGCGGCGTAGAGTTTGACCTTTACCCTTCAGAAATCATGAGCGGCGTTACTGTATATAAAACACCTAACGCAAGTATCGAAGCCGAAGGTATTGCCGGTGTTATTAACATGCAAACCGTGCGTCCTTTAAGTAAAGGCGAGCGTGTATTCCAAGTTAATGGCCAATACGAGCAAACCAGCTTTGATAAACTAAACCCAGACGGTAACGACGATGGTTACCGCGGTACTATTTCATACATTGATCAGTTTGCTGATGACACTATAGGTGTTGCATTTGCACTAAACACCATGAGCTCACCAAACCAAGAAAAACGTTGGAACTCGTGGGGTTACCCAGAGTTTACTGCTGATGATGGTAATACGTACTCAATTTTAGGTGGCGCAAAACCATTTGTGCGTTCATCAACACTTGAGCGTGATTCAGCCATGCTTGTACTAGAAGCGGCTCCAACAGACAAACTAAACATGACGTTTGATGCATTGTATGTTGACTTTACAGATGAAAAAATCTTACGTGGTATTGAAGTTCCTTTTGCATGGGGCCAAGGTTCGATTGACCCTGCAAGTGTATCTGTAGATGCAGAAAGCGGCTTTATTACCAGTGCGGTAACTAATGGACAGCGCGTGGTTGTTCGCAACGACTACGAAGAGCGTGAAGCAGAGCTAACCGCGTTTGGTTTTAATACTAAATACGATATTGACGATTCATGGTCAGTAGAATTTGATGCAAGTTACTCGCAAGTTGATCGCAAAATATGGAGCCTTGAAAGTTACTCAGGTACAGGGCGCGGCGATTCTCGTGGTATTGCAGATAACCTAGGTTACACCTTTAATGGTGGTAATACTGGCGCTACGTTTACTCATGACTTAGATTACAGTGATTACAGCCTTATTCAATTAGGCGGTCCTTTATCGTGGGGTGCAAGCTCTGCTTTAAACGATAAATATGGTTTAACGGGTACTGAGTATGAAAACCAAGCGCAAGACGGTTTCATTAATGCACCAACGATTGAAGATGAACTATCTACGTTAAAGCTAGCGGCATCAAAAGTATTAGAAAACGAATACTTCAGTTCTATTGAGTTTGGTATGTCTTATAAAGAACGCGAAAAAACAAAAGATTCGCAAGGTTTCTTTATGACGTTATCTGACTTTTCGCTTGATAATCCTGGCATGCTAACTGTACCAGAGCAATATCGTATGGGGAGTGTTGACTTAGGCTTTATTGGCATGGGCGATATGATTGCCTACGATGTAAATGGTCTTGTTAATGACGGCTACTACGACTTACTGGATGAAAGCTTAACGAATACGAGTCATTTAACTAAATCGTGGACAGTTAAAGAAGAAATCACCTCTGCATTTGCACAGGCTAATATTAATGCCGAAGTACGCGGCTTAGCGTTAACGGGTAACATAGGTGTACGTTACGTTCATACCGACCAATCATCGCAAGGTAATGCATTTAGTACTGTAGATGGTATTGTTGTGGCATCACCTACTAATATAAGCCACGATTATTCTCACGTTTTACCGAGCTTGAACTTATCACTTGCAATTGATGAGCAACAAACAGTACGTTTTGGTGCAGCTAAAACAATTTCTCGTGCCCGTTTGGATGAAATGAATGCCTCTATCGACGCATCATACAATACAACACCTGATGAAAACGGTAACTTTTGGTCTGTATCGGGTGGTAATCCTAACTTAGAGCCAAAAGAGGCAACTGGTTACGATTTAACGTACGAAAACTACTTTAGTGATGAAGGTTACTTCTCTGCTGCGTTTTTCTATAAAGACTTAACGCAGTGGATTTTTGACGGCACTTACGAAATTGATATGTCTGGCGTTGCTGACCCATCAACAGGCGAAATTCCTGCAACATCTGAGGGCACAGGTAGCGGTAAAGTCAATGGCGGTGGGGGTGATTTATACGGTTACGAGCTATCACTTGCGCTTCCATTTAAAATATTCCACCCGTCACTTGAAGGTTTTGGTTTAATTGCAAGCCATACCGGTATTGAGTCTGATATTGAAGATCAAAACGGTAATGAGTATGAACTGCCGGGTCTGTCTGACAAAATTCAAAGCTTAACGGTTTACTATGAAATGAATGGTATTCAACTGCGTACCAGCATGCGTAAACGTAGTGCCTTTAAAGGTGATGTATACGGGTTAGGTTTTGATACTCAACAAGTGGACATTCTGGGTGAGACTATCTGGGATGTGCAAGCAGGTTATGACTTCTCTGAAGCTGGTGTTGAAAGCCTTGAAGGGTTATCAATTCAGTTCCAAGTTCAAAACTTAACAGAAGAGCCGTTTACATCGCTTTCTGGCGATAACGCGCTGCAAGTTCGTGACTACCAAGATTACGGGCGTACTTACTTGTTAGGCTTTAGCTACAAGCTATAATAAAGGTTGTGTGTAGGAGCCCTTGTAATTTGTTTTACAAGGGCTTTTTTATAGCTACTTTATCTAATATTAATCCGCAATATTACCTAATCATTTTGTGGGGCTAAACGTGGACACTACTATGAAACCAATAAAACACGTCGTAATCGCTGGTGGGGGTACGGCAGGGTGGATAACAGCTGCCTTGCTTAATAAAGTGTTAGGTAAAGTGATTAAAATAACGCTTATAGAATCAAGCACTATTGGCACGATAGGCGTGGGTGAAGCGACCATTCCGCCTATTATTCAACTTAACAACGCACTGGGTATAAACGAGCAAGATTTTATAAACACTACACATGCATCTATAAAATTAGGAATTGAGTTCGAAAATTGGAAAAACACCTCTCATAGCTACATGCATGCTTTTGGCTCATTTGGAAAAGACTTTCCCTTTTGCGATTTTTACAATTTTTGGATAAAAGGAAAAATTTCAGGCTCTGAAAACAGCCTATGGGATTTTTCATTAAATTACCAAGCAGCAAAAAAACATAAGTTTGCACCCTTAAATACCATTCCTAATACGCAATTACCCGGTTTGAGTTATGCCTATCACTTTGATGCCACTTTATATGCTGAGTTTTTAAAAAATCTCGCAGTGGCACGTGGTGTTGAGCATGTTGATGCCAAAATTGAGCAGGTTGAACAATGTCCGCTATCAGGGAATATAAAATCTTTAACCCTTGATAACTCACAGCAAATAAACGGTGACCTTTTTATAGATGCTACTGGCCAGCGCGCCTTACTCATAGAGCAAACACTAAACACAGGCTTTGTAGATTGGTCTCATTATTTACCGTGTGATAGCGCGGTGGCGGTGCAGTCAAAAGGTACAGACGAGCTAAAACCTTACACGCGTTCAATTGCACACAGCGCGGGCTGGCAGTGGCAAATACCTCTGCAAAGCAGAATCGGTAACGGCTTGGTGTACTGTAGCCGTTATTTATCTGACGATGCGGCAACGCAGTTATTATTAAATAATTTGCCAGCTGAACCGATTACAGCACCACGTGTTATAAAATTTAAAACAGGTCGGCGGTTAAAACAGTGGCACAAAAATGTGGTGTCGGTTGGTCTTGCCAGTGGTTTTTTAGAGCCGTTAGAGTCAACCAGTATTCATTTAATACAAAGCGCCGTGACCCGATTAATAAAGTTGTTTCCGCATAATGGGATTAGCGATGCGTTAGTTACTGAATTTAATAGGCAAAGCGTAATTGAAATAGAACACATTCGTGATTTTATAATTTTGCATTATAAGCTAACTGAGCGAGACGATTCTGCTTTTTGGCGACAATGCAAGCAAATGGACATACCTGACTCATTGGCCCACAAGCTCGAGTTATTTAAGGAAACTGGCAAAGTCGTGCGCGAGAACGACGAATTATTTGCCGAAGTTGCTTGGCAACAAGTATTTATAGGCCAAGGACTTATCCCTGAAGATTACAACAGTATTGTTGACTCACTCAGTAGTGAACAACTTAACGATTTATTTTCCACATTAAATACTTTGATCACTTCAACAGTAGAACAGCTACCTACTCATAAAGAATTTTTAGCAAAAATTAAAAAGGCCTGATGATGCAACTTTTAAATAAACTTTTACTTGTAAGTGCCTGTACTTTACCAACCATTAGCTACGCACTTGACGTTGAGCCCGCTAATTGGTGGGTTGGCATGAACAAAAATACCATAACCATCATGGTGCATGAGCAAAACATTGCAAACGAGCAAATTAAATTAGCTAAATACAACGGCGTTAAGTTAAATAAAATAACCCGTACAGATAATCCAAATTATGTATTTTTAAATATTACCATTACCGACGAAGCTAAAGCCGGAACGCTGGAATTTAATAGCAGTGAAACAAGCAATAACTTTGAGTTTCCACTTCTTGAACGAGATAAAAACAGCGCACAGCGTCAAGGGTTTACATCAGCTGATACGCTTTATTTGATTAACCCGGATCGCTTTGCTAATGGTGATAAACAAAACGATACCCTCCCTAGCATGTTAGAAGCAGCAAACCCGAGCATAAAAGGGGGGCGCCACGGTGGTGATATTCAGGGCGTTATAAACGCACTACCGTATTTAAACGATTTAGGTGTTACACAGCTTTGGTTAACCCCAGTGCTTGAAAACAACATGCCTAACTATTCTTATCATGGTTATGCAATTACAGACTTTTATAAAGTTGACCCGCGTATGGGCTCAAACCAGTTATACAAAACGTTATCAGTAAAAGCAAAAGAACAGGGGATAGGCCTAGTCATGGATATGGTCCTTAACCATTTTGGCTCTGAGCATACTTGGGTTAAAGATAAACCCACTAAAGATTGGATTAACTTTAATGGTGAGTTTAATAAAGGCAAAAATGCCACCAGCCATGCACGTCAAACTATACAAGACCCACACGCCAGTGAATACGACAAGCGCCAGTTTAACGATGGCTGGTTTGTAGAAACCATGCCTGATTTAAATCAGCGCCAACCACTGTTAAGTGAATACTTAATTCAAAATGCGATTTGGTGGATAGAATACGCCGATTTAAGCGGCATACGTGTTGATACCTACTCATATTCAGATAAAGCATTTTTGAGTGATTGGACAAAAGCCATAATGCAAGAGTACCCAGACTTTAATATTGTTGGCGAAGAGTGGACGTCTAACCCTGCTATTGCCTCTTACTGGCAACGTGGTAAGCATAATCAAGATGGCTATACATCAAGCTTACCGAGCGTGATGGACTTTTCGCTGCAAGAGTCGGTAATTCAAGCGCTAAATGAAGATGAGGGTTGGAACACGGGCTGGGTTAAAGTATATGAATCGTTAGCGAATGACTTTTTATACCCTGATACCAATAACATTATGGTATTTGCCGATAACCACGATATGAGCCGTGTATATACCGAGCTTGGACAAGATGTTGCAAAAACTAAAATGGCCATGACGCTATTTTTAACTACGCGCGGTATTGCACAAATGTATTACGGTACGGAGGTTTTATTAGATAACACCCCGAGTAAAGACCATGGTGATATTAGAATAGACTTCCCGGGTGGGTTTAAAGGCCAAACGAGTAATGCATTTACAGGTAAAGGGCTTACCTCGCAGCAAAAAGAGATGCATAACACCATTAGCACCTTGCTTAACTTTAGAAAAAGCAGCACTGCGCTAGATAAAGGCAAATTAGTGCACTTTACGCCTCAACAAGGTGTGTATAGTTATGCGCGTATTAGCGACGAGCAAACTGTGTTGGTATTTATGAATAAAAACACTCAAACGCTACAAAAAAATATTGGGTATATGCAAGAGGTGATGCCTAACAGCACAACAGCATTTAATTTATTTACTCAAAAAACACAAAAGCTTGGCAAAACCATTGAATTACCAGCGATGAGCGCAACGGTACTCGTTATAAATACGCCACAATAGTGACCTGAATACGTATGCAGCAACTGTATGGTTGCTGCAGTAATCTTTAGTATAAAGTTAATAACAATACTGACAAAAGACACGCAATGAAAAAATCCGTTTATGTATCCGCAGTACTGTGCAGCTTACTTGTTGCAACTGGGTGTTCAGAAAATAACAAACCTGAACAACAGCAAACACCTGCACACACGCAAAATGAGCTTACCAAGCCGGTTGTATACCAAGTATTTACTCGGTTGTTTGGTAATACCGAAACAGCCAATGTGCCTTGGGGCACAAAAGAGCAAAACGGTGTAGGTAAATTTGTCGACTTTAACGACGCAGCGCTTAAAGGCATTAAAGAACTTGGTACCACGCATGTTTGGTATACTGGTGTGTTACACCACGCCCTAGTTGGCGATTATACCGACTACGGTATTTCACAAGATGACCCCGATGTAGTAAAAGGCCGCGCGGGTTCACCGTACGCGATTAAAGATTACTACGACGTTAATCCCGATTTAGCCGTTAACGTATCAAACCGCATGGATGAATTTACTGCACTTATAGAGCGTACACATAGCCACGGTATGAAAGTCATTATTGATATAGTGCCTAACCATGTTGCCCGAAATTATCAATCACTTGGAAAGCCTAAAGGCGTAGAGGATTTTGGCGCGCAAGACGACACCAGCAAAACGTACGATAAAAATAACAACTTTTATTATGTGCCGGGTCAGTCATTTCAAGTACCTAGCTCTACAACCTACACCGTGCTAGGTGGAAAGGCTCACCCTCTTGCAAATGGCTTTTTTGATGAAACGCCTGCTAAATGGACAGGTAACGGTGCCCGTGCACCAAAACCCGATATTAACGACTGGTACGAAACAGTAAAAGTAAATTATGGCGTTAAGCCAGATGGTAGTTTCGATTTTGCTCAGCTGCCCAACGACTATAAAGACAAGGATTACCATGCCCATTATGCGTTTTGGCAAGATAAAGAGCTACCAGATAGCTGGTACAAATTTAGAGATATTGCGCTTTTTTGGCTAGACAAAGGTGTTGACGGCTTTAGGTTCGACATGGCCGAAATGGTACCGGTTGAATTTTGGAGCTTTTTAAATTCATCAATAAAAATGCAAAAAAGCGACGCCTTTTTATTGGCCGAAGTCTATAACCCGTTAATGTACCGAGCGTATATTCAACAAGGTAAAATGGATTACCTTTACGATAAGGTCGGCTTTTACGATACCTTAAAAGCAATAATGCAACTAAAACTACCCGCCAATAGTATTTTTGAGGCGCATCAAAGTGTGCTCGACATAGAGCAGCACATGCTGCATTTTTTAGAAAATCACGACGAACAACGTATCGCCAGCCCAGACTTTGCCGGTAATGCCCAGTGGGGTAAACCTGCTTTAGTTGTCTCTAGTTTGATCAGCCGTTCGCCAACCCTCTTATATTTTGGTCAAGACGTGGGAGAGGATGGCTCTGAAAACGCAGGATTTGGAACGCCGACACGTACCAGTATATTTGATTACATTGGCGTACCAGCGCACCAAGCATGGATGAATAACGGAAAATTTGATGGGGCTAATTTAAGCGCCGATCAAGTCGCACTTCGTGATTACTACAAAGCGGTTATGTCACTTAATAAATTACCCGCTGTAGTGGGAGGAGAGATGTCACCTCTTAAGCTTGAAGGCAGTGAGCGCGTTGTTGGTTTTACCCGCTCTTTAGGTCAGCAAAGTGTGTATGTGCTGAGTAACTTTAGCGCGCAGCCACAAACAATTACAGTTAATGTATCAAAGGCACAATTAGCTGCAATGAGTGAAAATACGCTATTAAATGATTTACTTGAAAATTATACCACCGAGCTTAAAGCTCATGCGCAAGGCGCTACATTTAACCTCACACTTGATGCATTTAGCAGCGCAGTATTAATAAATAAGGCTAATAATGAATAATCAAAATAATAATACCGATAAGCCAAATTTAAGTTTTTGGCAGATATGGAACATGTGCTTTGGCTTTTTAGGCATACAGTTTGGTTTTGCCCTACAAAACGGCAATGTGAGCCGTATATTTCAAACATTAGGCGCACAAGTAGATGATATTCCCATTTTATGGGTTGCAGCACCGCTAACCGGGTTGATTGTACAGCCAATTATTGGTTACTGGAGCGATAAAACGTGGGGGCGCTTTGGTCGTCGCCGTCCATTCTTTTTTGTTGGGGCTGTGCTCACAACGCTTTCGTTGTTTATTATGCCGCACTCGCCAACACTTTGGATTGCCGCCGGTATGTTATGGATCATGGATGCGTCAATCAACGTAACCATGGAACCATTTAGAGCGCTTGTTGGTGATAATCTACCAGAAAAACAACGTGCGACAGGTTACGGTTTACAAAGCTTTTTTATTGGTATTGGTGCGGTGTTAGCCTCGGCGTTACCGTGGATGATGACCAACTGGTTTGACGTAAGTAATACCGCGGCACCAGGGCAAATTCCTGAATCAGTTAAATACTCATTTTATTGGGGCGGGGTGGTGTTACTTGTTGCCGTGCTTTGGACCGTGGCACGAACTAAAGAATACAGCCCGGAGCAATTAGCGGCTTTTGAAAAACAAAGCGCTCAACCTACAACAAGCAACGTGGTTGATATTAACTTTAATAAGGGGGCCATTATTTTTGTGGTGCTGGGTTTAGCAACCCTTGCATTAGTAATGGGGCTATCCCTTGGAAAAGAGCTTTACCTACTTGCTGGTGGCTTACTTGCGTTTGGTATTGTGCAGTGGATTGCAGCAGCGCTTAAAAGTGCCAATAAAACGCAAGGTGGTTTTTACCAAGTAGTACAAGATGTATTTACTATGCCAGAGGCCATGAAACAGCTTGCCTGGGTGCAGTTTTTTAGCTGGTTTACTTTATTTGCCATGTGGATTTATACCACGGCGGCAGTTACAAGCTTTCATTATGGTAGTAGCGATGCAACCTCTAAAGCATTTAACGATGGTGCAGACTGGGTAGGCATTTTATTTGCCGCGTACAATGGTTTTGCCGCTATTGCCGCTATGTGTATTCCGTTTTTAGTTAAAAAAATGGGGTTAAAAGGCGCGCATTGTTTTAATTTATTGCTGGGCGCATTAGGCCTTGCAAGCTTTATGTTTATTCAAGATCCTAAAATGTTACTTATTCCTATGATTGGTGTGGGCTTTGCGTGGGCGTCTATTTTATCGCTGCCTTACGCCATGTTAAGTAATGCTCTACCGAGTAACAAAATGGGCGTTTACATGGGTATTTTTAACTTTTTTATAGTTATACCTCAGTTACTTGCCGCCAGTATTCTAGGGCTTATTTTACGCCATGCATTTTCAAATCAACCTATTTACGCATTATTAATTGGTGCAGCCTCGTTTGTTGTTGCCGGCATTGCTGTAATGCGCGTTAAAAATTCAAATTAAGGACACACAATGAAAAAATACAACCTTATCACCGCCTCACTTTTAACGTTAGGTTTAACGGCTTGTGGCGCTCAAAACACAAGCACGACTGATGAAACTACCGCTGCACAAGTTACATCGGCACCTGGTGCCCCAGGCGCAGAGCCGTTTTGGGCTTATGCAGGTAAAACAGGTATTGGTACATCTTTTGAACAATACCAAAACGGACAATATACGGATGCAGCTGCAACGGGTGATGTATCTAAAGTATGGTTTTCAATTGCTAAAGGTATGATCACCGAAACCATGTTTGGGCTTATTCATCAAGCACAAATTAAAGACATGCAATTTGTTGTTACAGGTAAAGACTTTACCGTTAGTGAAGCCGATGAATTAGATGTCACCATAGATTACTTATATAAAGATGCACAAGGTCGCCCACTTTCGCTTGCTTATAAAGTAACAAGCACTGACAAACAAGGCCGCTTTAGCCTAGAAAAACACATATTTACCGACCCTGACGGGCAAACCCTGTTTATACGCAGCATATTTAATACTGAGCTTGAAGGGCTAAAAGCGTATGTGTCTGTTAATCCGTACATTAACAACAACGGCTTAGGTGACTTTGCTAAAACAACAGATCACGGCCTCGTTGCATGGGAAGACGATAACTATTTATCACTTCAATCAGCAACCCCTTTTAAAGCTAAAACAGTGGGCTTTACAGGGGAAAGCGATGGTATTAACGCACTTAAAACAACGCAATCTTTAAAAAACCAATACACAAATACTGGCGAAACTGCAGGTAACGTAAGTATGTTGGCAGAGCTTGGTGAAATAAGCGCAAATACCACCTTTGATTTGGCTCTAAGCTTTGGCAAAACGCAGCAGCAAAGTTTCAATGAAGGTAAAAAAAGCTTAGCGAAAGGGTATCAAACAGTACTTGAACACTATAACGGAAAAGGGGAAGCGCTGGGCTGGCAAGATTACCTACAAAGCCTAAAACCGCTTAATAGCATGGTTGAGCAAACCGCCGATAACGGCAAGCTTTTATACACCAGTGCCATGGTATTAAAAGCACAAGAAGATAAAACACACGCAGGGGCATTAATTGCTTCTCTATCTAATCCGTGGGGCGAAACGGTATCTGCTAAAGAGGGTTCTACAGGTTATAAAGCAGTGTGGGTGCGCGATTTTTATCAAGTAGCCATGGCATTTATGGCGCTTGGCGATACTGCCACAGCAAAAACAGCATTCGAATACCTTGAAAAAGTACAAGTAAACAGCAAAACACCGGGCAATAATGGCGATACAGGCTGGTTTTTACAAAAAACACATGTAGATGGTGAACTAGAATGGGTAGGCGTACAGCTTGACCAAACTGCTATGCCTATAATGCTTGCTTGGAAGTTACACAAAGCCAATGTACTTAGCGATGAAGAGCTAAAAAGTTGGTACGGCAAAATGTTAAAACCTGCGGCTGATTTTTTAGTGGATGGCGGGCTTGCTAAAATTTTGTGGAACGACACACAAATTACACCACCGGCAACACAGCAAGAGCGCTGGGAAGAGCAAGAAGGTTACTCCCCTTCAACAACTGCAGCAATAGTCGCTGGCCTTATTACCGCAAGCGATATCGCAACGCTTAGTGGCGATGATAAAAACGCAAAGCGCTACCTTGTTACGGCTAAAAAATACAGTAATGACATCGAATCGCACATGTTTACTACCGAAGGTAACTTAAAAGGCGAGAATAGCGATGGCGAATACTTTATTCGTATAGGCCAAGATACCGATGCAAATTCAGACACTAAAATTAACGCTAATAATGGCCGCGAAGGGTTTAATAAAAAGCAAATTTTAGATGGCGGATTTTTAGAGCTAGTACGCTACGGCGTTCGCGATGCTAACGACGAAAGCATTGTTAAAACACTGCCAGAGTACGATGACGAAACGCTTGAAGATAACTTACAAGTTAGATACAGCTTTAGCTTTGACGATGGCAGCGGCACATTTGCAGGCTACCGTCGATATGGTAACGACGGCTACGGTGAAGATGAAGTAACAGGCACTAATTACGCAGAAGGTGGTAGCAACACACCAGGTCAACGCGGTCGTGTTTGGCCATTTTTCACTGGTGAGCGCGGGCATTACGAAATCGCAGCAGCGAATGCAAACAACGCTCTGGATGATGCTAAACAAGCACAAATTAAAAACAGCTATGTAAAAGGCTTAGAACAATTTGCTAATAACGGCCTTATGTTACCCGAGCAAGTATGGGATGGCGTAGGGGTTAACAAAGCAGGTTATGAGCTTGGCGAGGGGACTAATTCAGCAACCCCATTGGCATGGACTCACGCCGAGTATATTAAATTAGTTCGTTCACTCAGCGACAAACAAGTTTGGGATCATTACCCTATTGTTGAGAAAGCTTTGAAATAAGGCTAGTTCAAAATCTAAAATTAAAGCCACGGTTAATAGCCGTGGCTTTTTTGTATTTAAGTGGGGTTAGTGTTTAATAAGCACATGAAGTTGAGTTGTAAACCCTTAACTAGACCCTCTGGCAATTAACACTGGCGGTAAAAGGGTGCTTTGCACTTCTTCCTCGCGAATTAGCTTTAGAAGGTTTTCTACCAGCATTTGTCCTGCAACGGTGGTGTCTTGCGCTATTGTAGTAAGCGGTGGGTTTATATAGCTTGCTATGGCTATGTTATCAAAGCCGACCACAGCCACTTCGTTAGGAACATTAATATTGGCTTCTTTTAAAGCGCGAATTGCACCAATGGCTATTAAATCACTGGCGGCAAATAAGGCGTTAAATTTAATGTTATTTGCTATGAGTGAGCGTGTAGCATGGTAACCCGACTCTTCAGTAGAAATAGCATTGGCCATTTTTCGCTCATTAATGGTTATACCACTAGTAAGTAGCTCATCTTTAAACCCCTGAAAGCGGGCAAAAAATTCTGGACTGTGATCAGAAGCATCACCGATAAAGGCACAATCAGTCCGGTTATGGGCAATTAAATGGCCAGCAGCTAGTTTACCTCCGCCGTAGTTATCACAACATACGGTTAAATCCGGGCGGTTATCGACGGTGGCGCCCCAGCATACAAATTTTGTGTTTTGCTCTAGTAAGGTTTTAAATTTTGGTTGAAAGTCTATGTAATCACCATAGCCGAGTAAAATTATGCCATCGGCTCTGTGGCTGTCTTCGTAATCAGCTTGCCAATCGGCGCTGGCTGATTGAAACGAGACTAATAAGTCGTAACCTTCTTTAGCACACGCCCGGGTAATACTGCCCAACATAGACAAAAAGAAAGGGTTTATTTGTGATTCATCTGATGTTGGGTCTTCAAACAATAATAGCGCAAGGGTACTACTTTGCTGAGTACGCAAGTTGCTGGCATTTTTATCCACTTTATAGTTAAGTTGCTTAGCTATGTCGTGAACGCGTTTGCGTGTTTCTGCATTAACAAGAGGGCTATTACGTAAAGCGCGAGATACCGTTGATTGTGAAACCCCTGCATAATGGGCAATGTCAAATGAGGTGGCTTTACCTTTCATTGTTACAACTTAATTAAATGCTAAATAATTGTGTCATTTTCGACTATTAATGAATTATTTCAAGCTTTTTAAGATTTATTATTGATCTAATCCTGACACCGGTGTCATAATGCAAGTGTTTTATCATTTTGTTGTCAGAACGTATTAGTTGCAATTTTAAATAGCAGCCTTTTTTACTGTGATAGCTACTTTGAGGTGATAGCTCAAAGTATATAAATAACAATGCAAAGCCATTGTAAAATAATAAGCATAAGCCGCTTACACAAAAGAGATAATACCATGAACCAAAATCCTTCTGCCCAGTTTAACCCTATCTTAGTTGCTGATATAGGGGGCACCAATGCGCGCTTTGCATTAATTACCGATTTTAACGAGCAATTAAACCAATTTGTTATTGAGCATATTAACATATTCCCTAGCGCAAACTTTGGTTCTTTAGAAAGTGCACTTGAACAATATTTAACAACTATTCCTCATATTAAACCAACACATGCGTGTCTAGCTGTTGCAGGCCCTATAAAAGCAGGGCAAGTACATTTAACAAATTTAGGTTGGCATTTTAGTGTTAACGAATTTAAAGCACAATTTAATTTAATTCAGTTAGAAGTAATTAATGATTTTGCAGCCTTTGCTTATGCAGCCCCTTACTTAGACTCAACGCAAAATATTACGATTAAATCAGGCCAAGCCGATGCTAACGCTAATATAGGTGTAATGGGACCCGGTACTGGTTTTGGCGCAGCGTGTTTAGTGCGTACAGCACAATCTACAGCAGTGTTGAGCTCTGAAAGCGGCCATATGACGCTTGCTCCAGTAAACGAGCTTGACTCTTTATTAATAAGTGAGCTTCGTAAAGAGCACCCTCATGTTTCTGTTGAAACTGTTTTTTCAGGCCCAGGTATTACCCATTTATACAAAGCCATGGCTGCGGTGAAAGGTGTTAAACCTAAAAATTTAGATGCAGCGCAAATCAGTAGCCTGGCTAACAGTGGCGAGTGTGAAGTGTGTGATGCAACCCTAAACCAGTTTTGTGATTGGATAGGCAGTGTGGCTGGCGACTTAGCTGTTGCATACGGTGCATTAGGTGGCTTGTTTTTAGGCGGTGGGATTTTACCTCGAATGCAAAGCCGATTATTAGAAAGTCGTTTTGTAGAGCGTTTTTCGCAAAAAGGCGTAATGTCACAATATGCGAGTCAGATTCCAGTTACGCTGGTAACGCAAGATAACATTCCACTTATTGGCGCTGGTGCGTGTTTATATAACAGCAAATAGTTTTTGTTTAATGGTTGTATTTGGATAATGAACAAATGAAAAAAGTAACCATAAATAGTGTAGCAAGCCATGCGGGCGTTTCTAAAAAAACAGTATCGCGGGTTTTAAATAACGAGCCTAATGTAAGTGCAGCGACGCGTGAAAAAGTGCTGAAAGTATTTAAAGAGCTTGATTATACGCCAAACCCAATAGCACGCGGACTTGCTCAAAATCGTAGCTTTATTATTGGCTGTTTGTACGACAACCCAAGTAAAAGCTATATAACACGTGTACAAACAGGTGCACTTGCTGCCTGTAAAGAGAATAACTACAACTTATTAATACACCCCTGCGAATTACGTGGTGACGATTTAATTAACGATATAGAACAGTTATTACAAACATCACGCTTAGATGGCGTTGTGCTTACCCCACCATTTGGTGATTTTGAAAAGCTCGCTAATTTTTTAAAAGCTAAAAAAATACCGTATGCACGGGTTGCATCAGCACTGCTTGAAGATGATTCAATTTCAGTTCGTAGCAACGACGAGCAGGGCGCGTATGAAATTACTGAGCATTTAATTTCGCTTGGTCACAAATCTATTGCCTTTATTAAAGGGCACCCTGATCATAGTGCTACTGAGCAGCGCTTTAAAGGTTACAGGCGAGCTTTAGCAAGCCACGGGATTGAATTTGACGAGCGTTTAGTTGAAGAGGGTAACTTTAGTTATCACTCTGGTGTAGACAGTGCACGCAGTATTTTAGATTTATCGCCAAGGCCTACGGCTGTATTTGCATCGAACGATTACATGGCGGCGGCGGTACTTAAGCTTGCTACACAGCGTCAATTAAAAGTGCCAGATGATATTTCTATAGCGGGGTTTGATAACGCGCCAATTGCACGCCACATTTGGCCAGGCTTAACAACTATTGCACAGCCAGTTGAAGAAATGACTAAACAGGCTGTAACGCAGCTTATTTCGCATATTTCACAACCTCAAGAACAGCCGTATCAGGTAACTCTTGAATCACGACTAATAACGCGAGAGTCCACAGCGGTCATAAAGTAAACTTTATTTGTTTTTCACAGTAACCCGAATATGAGTGACGCTTATTCGGGTTTTTTTTGTGCGGATTTTAGTAAATAAACTAAAATTACTATGTTCATTAATTGGTCACGTTAAAATTTTACACTAATTTTGTTACTCAGGGTTGACACCGGTGTCAATGCTATGCGTTAATACAGTGACACCGGTGTCAGGGTTGTTGTGAGAGGCTCCCTGGTAGCGTACCTTTGAACGGGTAAATCAAAGATGCTCAGTGCAGTTATTTACGTGGAGTCTGTAATTGCTACTGAGCCTTTTTCCTCTAACTAATAGAGATGAGCTAAATTATGTTGCACCCTCGCATTGAAGAAGTCACCCAACGCGTTATTGAACGCAGTAAACAAACCCGTCAAGATTATTTAGATCGTATTTCGCATGCAAAAAAACAAACAAGAGTTCGTGCTGGACTAGGTTGCGGAAACATCGCTCACGTAATGGCTGCGTGTAGCAGCGACGACAAAGCGCGCTTAAAGGCTGATGAGCAGCCAAATCTTGCTATTATCAACTCATATAACGATATGCTTTCGGCCCATGTGCCATACAAAGACTTTCCTGATTTAATTAAAGATATTGCCACTAAGTACGATGCCACTGCCCAAGTTGCAGGCGGCGTACCAGCAATGTGTGATGGTGTTACGCAAGGGCGTGACGGTATGGAATTGTCACTTTTTTCTCGTGATGTAATTGCTATGTCTACGGCGGTTTCATTATCGCATGACGTATTTGATGGCGTATTTTGTTTAGGCGTATGTGACAAAATTGTCCCTGGTTTATTAATTGGTGCCTTATCGTTTGGTCATTTACCAGTGTTCTTTTTACCTGCTGGCCCAATGCAATCTGGTATCCCAAATAAAGAAAAGGCTCGTATTCGCCAAAAATTTGCACAAGGCTTAGTTAGCCGTGATGTATTACTTGAGGCTGAAAGCGCGTCATACCATAGCGCTGGTACATGCACGTTTTACGGTACTGCTAACTCAAACCAAATGTTAATGGAAATAATGGGCTTACACCTTCCAGGTAGCTCGTTTATTAACCCTTACACTGAGCTTCGCGATGGTTTAACAGGTAATGCTGTAGAAACTATGCTTAAACAGCTTACAGGCGATAAAGAAAGCCCATGTTTAGCAGATGTGATCAGCGAAAAAACCATCATTAATGGTTTAGTTGGCTTGTTATCTACAGGTGGCTCTACTAACCACGCTATCCACATTGTTGCTATCGCAAAAGCAGCAGGTGTACAAATAACGTGGAAAGACATGTCTGATTTATCAGAAGTTGTACCACTACTTACGCGTATTTACCCTAATGGCTCGGCTGATGTTAATCATTTTCAAGCTGCCGGCGGTATGGGTTTCTTAATGCGTGAACTAGCCGGTGCTGGTTATTTGCATACTGACGTTAAAACTATGCTTGGTGAAGGCTTAGCCCCTTACATGATGGAGCCGCGTTTAGATAAAGACGACAGCTTAATTATGAGCGATTCAACAGGTCCTTCAAAAGTTAAATGGGTAGATTGCCCAGAAAACTCACTTGATGAAGAAGTACTTCGTCCTGTTAACAATCCGTTTAGTAAGCAAGGTGGCCTGCAACTTCTAACAGGTAACTTAGGCAAAGCCGTAATAAAAGTGTCTGCTGTCGCAACAGAGCATCAAGTAGTAACAGCCCCTGCTAAAGTGTTTAGCTCACAAGGCGAATTGCAAGAAGCTTACACCCGAGGCGAGTTAAACCAGGACTTTATAGCCGTGCTTAAAGAGCAGGGACCTAAAGCGAAAGGTATGCCAGAGCTTCATAAATTAACGCCAGTAATGGCAACCCTTCAAGACGAAGGCTTTAAAGTAGCTATAGTAACTGATGGCCGCATGTCGGGTGCATCAGGTAAAGTGCCTGCTGCTATTCACTTAGCGCCAGAAGCCGTTGAAGGGGGCATTATTGCAAAAATTCTAGAAGGCGATTTAGTAACCTTAGATGCGCCAAACGGAATCTTAAAAGTACACGTTAGCGACGAAGAGCTTGCTAAGCGTGAACTACAACTTAGTCAACCAAGTTTAACATTTGGTACCGGCCGAGAATTATTTACTGGATTTAGAAATATTGTAAGCAGCGCCGATTTAGGTGCTAGTGCTTTTGGACTTGAATAATAATTGCCACACACTGGGTAATGAGGAACAAGTAATGAGTATTGAAAAAATCTTAGCGTCGGCACCTGTGGTGCCAGTGGTTGTAATCGAAAAATTAGAAGATGCAGCACCACTCGCTAGAGCGTTATACAACGGTGGCCTAAAAGCACTTGAAATTACGCTACGTACGCCTGTTGCAGTTGAAGCTGTGAAACTAATGAAAGCAGAAGTTCCAGAAGCTTACGTTGGTACAGGTACAGTGGTTGATAAAGCAAGCTTTGATGCCTCAGTAGAAGCAGGCGCTGATTTTATGGTAAGCCCAGGTGTAAGTGATGAATTATTAGCGTTAGCTAAAAATTCTGATACGCCATTTTTACCTGGCGCAGCAACTGCAAGCGAAGTAATGCAGTTAGCAAGCCATGGCTTTAAGTATTTAAAGTTCTTCCCAGCTGAAGCTGCTGGCGGAACAGCCATGCTTAAGTCGATTGGTGGCCCATTACCACATATTACTTTTTGCCCAACAGGTGGCATTAGCCTAGCAACAGCCCCTAATTACTTAGCGCTTAACAACGTAATTTGTGTTGGTGGTACGTGGATGCTAGACAAGCAACTAATTGAAAACAAAGACTGGCAAGCCATTGAAGCGCTTGCTCGACAAGCAAGTGAAGTTAAATAGGAGTCTAAAAATGATTAATGTAGCAATTAATGGCTATGGCCGTATCGGTCGCAATGTATTACGTGCACTTTACGAGTCAGCACAAAACAGTGAGATTAAAATTGTAGCAATTAACGATTTAGCACCGGCTAACGTAAATGCGCATTTAACACAATTTGACTCAGTTCATGGTCAATTTTCTCAAAAAGTAACACTTGAAGATAACACCATGTTAATTGGTGACGACGTAATTACTTTGACGCAAGAGCGTGACCCTGCAAACTTACCGTGGAAAGAGCTTAACGTAGATATCGTTTTAGAATGTACGGGTTTTTTCACTAAGCGTGAAGATGCCGCTAAACACATTACAGCAGGTGCTAAAAAAGTAATCGTATCTGCACCTGGCAAAGACTTAGATGCAACAGTAGTGCACGGTGTTAACAGCGATGTAATTAACGCTGATAGCAACATTATTTCTAATGCATCTTGTACTACTAACTGTTTAGCGCCAATTGCTAAAGCAATTAACGACACAGTTGGTATTGAGCAAGGTAGCATGACTACAATCCATGCTTACACAAACGATCAAAACTTATCTGACGTTTACCACCCAGATTTATACCGTGCACGTAGTGCAACTCAGTCTATGATCCCAACTAAAACAGGTGCTGCAGCAGCTGTTGGCTTAGTACTTCCTGAGCTTGCGGGTAAATTAGACGGTATGTCGGTACGTGTACCTACTATCAATGTTTCTTTAGTTGATTTTACGTTTATCACTAAGCGCGACACAACAGCTGAAGAAATCAACGAAGTAATGAAAGCCGCAGCGACAGGTTCAATGAAAGAAATTTTAGAGTACAACGAGCTTCCGCTTGTTTCTATTGATTTTAATCACAACCCTGCGTCGTCAATTTTTGATTCAACGCAAACTAAAGCTGATGGCAAATTAGTTAAAGTAATGGCTTGGTACGACAACGAGTGGGGTTTCTCAAACCGCATGTTAGACCAAGTTAAAGCATTAGGTCAGTACTTATAATTGATCGTGTAAAAGTTTAGCTTTATCCAACCAAGCCTGCATTATGCAGGCTTTTTTAGTTTTATTGATTTATAGCCGTTCGTTTAATAAAGCGCTTAGTGCTTTAAAACTAGGGCGCGAGGCAATAGCAGTGTTTATAGCACGCGCTGCTATATCGGACATTTTAACAAACAGTTCGGTTTGCTTATCTGCTTCGCTAACCGTACTTAGTAAGTCGTCAATTAAGCAACCAAAAGCACGTACTTCTATAAGCTCTATGCATTTTTGTTCTTGATGGGTAAGCATGGCTAAATTAGTAGCCGCACCAAAATCGCCAAATAAAACATCATATTGCTCATTTATCATGGTGTTGTGTGCGTAAATATCGCCATGGCTTACGTGATTATCATGCAGGTGAGCAAGCGTATTAGCCATCTGTTTTGCTATTTTATAAACAGCTTCAATAGGGTAATTACAATCATCATTGAATGTATCGCGGGTGCAGGTTTGTAAGCTCGGCGGTAAACCTAAATTTGTATAACTGGTACCTATTAGCTCCATCACTAAGCCAAGCTGCGTGCTTTGCTCTATGTAACTTAATACGTTAATTAAATTTTTATGATTCCCCGCCTGTAAGCAGCAGTTTACTTCATCAAGTGGGTAACCATCGCTTGTAATTGCTCCTTTAAAAAGTTTTACCGCCACATTGTTATTTTCTGCTTTTGCTAGGTGTATAACGCCCGATGCACCTTGGCCTATTACTTTTTTAAGCTGAAAATTTTCAAGCGGGGTATTTTTTAAAGTACTTTTTGTTAAGCACTGCGCTTTATTAAATTCGTTACCTGCAAATGCAAGCCAAGCAAGTTTTGGTAATTCTAGTAGCCAATTATCAATTTTTGCTAAGTTATTAGCAGAGAGCCTTACAAGCTCTAAATTAGTACATTTAGCCATACTTGTTGGTAAATGTGTTAACTCATTGCCAGCTAGCGCAAGCTTTTTAAGCTGTGTGTAATTGCCAAAGTCACCTGGTAACGCGCTCAATTTGTTATCGGTAAGTATTAACCATTCAATATTTTTAGGTAAGCTGTTAAGAGCAAACTCTGTTATTTGATTGCCTTTAAATGCAACCATAATTAAAGCAGGGCACTTAGCGAGTACTTCAGGTATATGTTTAAATTGGTTAAACGATAAAAACACCCGCTTTAAACGGTGCAAGCAGGCAAATTCCGCAGGTAAATCTGATAACTTGTTATTTGATAAATCGAGTACTTCGAGGGTGTCTGCAAGGGTAAAAATTTCTGAGGGGAGCTCTGTTAATTCTTCAACGAGTTGTACGCGTGTAACGCCATTTAACTTACCCGCTTTAAGCTCTGCAAGGGTATTCATAAAATTTAATAAGCCTTTTAAAATAAAAAAGCCAACATCGCTGTTGGCTTAAAATAAATGCGTTCAGTAAAATTTAAAATTGCGCGTTATGGTAAACGTTCTGTACATCGTCACAATCTTCAAGCATGGCTAAAAAGCGCTCCATTACTTCTACGTCTTCACCTTCAATAGGGGCCTCAACTTGAGGTACAAACGAAATTAAGTCTACGTCAAAATCTGTAATACCCATTTCTTCAAGTGCTGTACGTGTGTTGTTGTATTCGGTATGGGGGGCAAAAACCGTCACTTTACCGTTTTCTACTTCTACATCGGTTACATCAACATCGGCCATCATAAGGGCTTCTAGTACAGCTTCATCGTCGTCGCCGTCAAAAACAAAAATAGCGAGGTGATCAAATAAATGTGATACCGAATTTTGTGCGCCTATTTTAGCGTTTGCTTTGGTAAAACAAATGCGCACATCAGCAAATGTACGTTTATTGTTGTCAGTTAAACAGTCAACAATAATCATACAGTTACCAGGGCCGTAACCCTCATAACGTGTGGCTGCGTAATCTTCACCGCCGCCGCCTTTGGCTTTTTCTATTGCGCGTTCAATAACGTGTGCAGGTACTTGGTCTTTTTTAGCGCGTTCAATTAAACGACGCAGTGCAAGGTTGCCGTCTGTATCTACGCCACCGTTTTTAGCACAAATGTATATTTCTTTACCGTACTTAGAATAAACTTTAGTTTTAGCACCCGCAGTTTTAGCCATTGAATCTTTTTTGTTTTGGTAAGCTCTTCCCATCTGCGTTTCGCCTTAATATATGTAAATTATTGAATAAAATTTCAAGGCCGTATTCTAAAGGTAAAGCGGCAGTATCGCCAGTAAATGGCTGTAATTAACCAAAGTTCAAGATAATTAATCTTCCTGCTGTTGTAATTGCCACATTTGAGCGTATTGACCTTTTTTTGCTAAAAGTGTTGCATGTGTGCCTTGCTCAACTAGTTCACCGTTGTTAAATACCAGTATGTTATCGGCATCAACGATAGTAGAAAGCCTATGAGCAATCACCACGCTAGTATGGTTTTGAGTAACAGCACGCATTGCGTTCAATATAGCTTGCTCGGCATGCGAGTCGAGCGCTGAGGTTGCTTCATCAAATATTAAAATAGGGGAGCATTTTAAAATAGCGCGTGCAATGGCAATACGTTGCTTTTCGCCGCCAGATACTTTTAAACCGCGCTCGCCAACCAGTGTTTTATCGCCTTCGGCTAATGTTGAAATAAAGTCTTTTAAATGGGCCATTTCTATTGCTTTATCTATTTCAGCATCGCTTGCTGTGGGTCTGCCATAGGCTATGTTTTCTCGTATGCTGGTATTAAATAGCACAGTGTCTTGTGGCACTATAGCAATAGCACTGCGCAGGCTATCGAGGGTAACGGAGTCTATTGCTTGGTTATCTATAGTAATAGTGCCTAAGCTCACATCGTAAAAGCGATAAAGTAATCGTGCCAATGAGCTTTTACCTGCACCACTTGCACCTACAACGGCGACTTTACTGCCTGCTTTTATTTTAAAGCTAATGTTTTTTAAAATTGGACGATTGGCATTGTAACTAAAGCTTACATTATTAAACGCTATGTCGCCGCGAGTAACTATGAGGTTTTGGGCATGGGGTCGCTCAATGACTTGTGGCTTTTTATTGAGTAAGCCCAGCATATTTTCTAAATCGGTAAGCGCGCGTCTTATTTCTCGATATACAAACCCTAAAAAATTAAGCGGTAAAAATAATTGGATCATGTAGGCATTTATCATTACAAGTTCACCAATTGTAAGAGTACCTGTTACTACATCTTTGGCGCCTAACCACATTAGCGCTGTAATAGCGCTGGCAATAATCAACGCTTGGCCAGAATTAAGCGCAAGTAACGACATTCTATTTTTTAAACGAGCGGTTTCCCACTTTGCTAAAAAGGAGTCGTATGTTTTTGCCTCAAATTCTTCGTTATTAAAATATTTTACGGTTTCAAAATTAAGAAGGCTGTCTATAGCGCGGGTATTGCTTAAATTATCGGCGGCGTTTGCCTCGCGTATAAATCGGTTTCGCCACTGCGTTACAGTTACGGTAAAAGTTATATAAATAGCAACCGCTAATATAGTAATTAACGCAAACCAAACAGAAAATAGCGACCCAAAAATAATAGCGACGGTGAGTATTTCAAAAAGGGTGGGTACAATATTAAACATTAAAAAGCGCATTAAAAAGCTTAGCCCACTAGTACCGCGCTCTATATCACGGCTTATTCCGCCTGTTTGTCTGTCTAGGTGAAAGGCAAGCTCTAACGAATGTAAATGCTTAAATACCTTTAAGCCAATGTCACGCATAGCGTGCTCTGTTACACGAGAGAACACTGCATCGCGTACTTCACCTAAAAAAACGCTGGCAAACCTAAGCCCACCATACATTAGCAGTAGTAGCGCCGGAATAACTAAAACGGGATTAATTGATTTATCTACCGAATCGATAATCTCTTTTAATGCCCAAGGCATTAAAAGTGTCGCGCCTTTAGCACCTATAAGCGCTAAAAGTGCAATAAATACTCGCCCTTTAAATTTAGTAATGTAAGGCCACAGTGTTTTAATGCTTTGCTTTAAGGTCATGGCATCGGCGCGTTTTTCTGTACTGTGCTTGGAGCGCATTAAGGGTCTCAGTTATATTAAATACTTAATTAATAAGCATTGTATTTTAAATACTTGCCCATATATACTACGCATCCCTTATTTAGTTTGAAATAACCATGTTTAACGTCCGTGTGTTTATAACTGCTTTTTTGCTGTTTTGTGCGCTTTTTAGTGTGCAAAGTAGTGCGCAGTGCGCTACACATAAATTAAACACGGCAACCAGCTCATTGAGTATGCTTGCTGACAGTGTTGATTTAGCTAAAACGCTGCCTATATCAAAATCGGTAAAGGGAAATGAGCACAAAAGAACACATCAAACAGGGTTTGACGCGCATCAACCAAGGTTAACGGCTAGCAATTCTTCGCTATTTTTACATGCCGCTCAAAGTGAACCAGAATACGATGTTGTTTTTGAGTTTTTTGCGCAGCGCCTTGTTAGACAAATATTCATACGCCCTCAAGCTGTAAATGCTATTCAGCCTTGGTATACGCTTGTGTACCATAGTAAAAAGTCTCGGTTAAGTGGCTGGAAAGATGCCAACCTACTCTATAGAGCCGTCACTACTTACCACGCTTAATTTTTCTTATTTAATTTTTATTAGGTTTTAACGTTTTACGTTTAAGCCTTGAGATTAATTGTGCTTTAAAAAGCACATTGCCAGTAATTTACTGGCAATAAGGAAAATTATGTTAAGTGTAAAAAAAGATCAAAAGCCATTTATGGCTAAATTTAAATTGAGCTATATAGCCATGCTTATTGTGCTGATTTTATTAGCTATTAGCGCATTACCCAACTTATACCCTAATAAATCGTGGTTGCATGTAAGCAATACACCACATAGCGAAACTCAAGCTGTGCAAAGTACTAACGCGTTAGTTACTTTTTTAAATAACCAAGGCTTTAACGTTGAGCAAGGGCTTGATAAGCAATCAACTATCAATATTTTATTAAACGAGCCAACTAAAAGCGCCCAAGCGCAAGCGGCTATAAAGGCGCAGTTCCCAAATACGCAAGTTAAAATTGTAGAACATGCAACAAGCCCACTTTGGCTGCAAGAATTTGGTTTATCACCAATAAAGCTTGGCCTTGATTTAAATGGCGGTGTGCTATTTGTACTCGACGTAGATTTAGACAAAGCCGTTGATGAGCAATTAGTGAGTGCATATCAACAAGCTAAATCAATCGTCATAAAGCAAAAAGCGCACGGCCTTAAAGTGCAGCAAACAGCTAATGGCTTTGAAATTAGCGCGCTGCCAAATGCGGTGCAAAAACTTAACCCCGTGATTGAAGAGCTACAAAGTCGCTTTGCTAATTTAGCGGTTACAACCGCCAATAACGGCAAGGTTAAAAACGCAATATTTAGCTATTCAGAGCAAGGGCGCAGTAGCTTTGATAAAGAAGTAATGAGCCAAACACTCACCACACTTCGCTCACGCATAGAAGAGTTAGGCATTACCGAAGCCGTCACTCAGCGCCAAGGTAAACAACGTATACGTATTGAGCTGCCTGGAGTGCAAGACCCAACAGAGGCTAAGCGCATTATAGGTGCAACTGCATCACTTGGGTTTTACCAGTTAAAAGAAGTGGGTGGTAAAACATTTAACATGCAGTCGGGTGGCACCATAAACCTTGACCCTGTGCCAATTTTTACCGGCGATCACATTAATAATGCCAAAATAGGGCGCGACGATTGGGGTAAGCCACTGGTACAACTTAGCCTAGATGGGCAAGGTGGCGATGCTATGTCGGCGTTTTCAAAAGCCAATATTGGTAAGCCTATGGCGACTGTTTACTCTGAGTACTCTCAAAACGCGAAGGGCGAAACCGTTAAAAAAAGTGAAGTTATAAATGTAGCCAATATTGCCCAACATTTAAGTTCACGTTTTAGCATTACTAATATGAAAAGCCAGCAAGCCGCGGCTGATTTAGCTCTATTATTGCGTGCAGGTTCACTTACTGCGCCTGTAACAATAGTGCACGAGCAAACAATTGGGCCAAGCCTTGGCAGCGAAAACATTAGTAATGGTTTAGCCGCATTAATGCTGGGCATGGGTATTACACTTGCC
The DNA here is from genome assembly GCF_005887365.1 of Pseudoalteromonas sp. S3785. Lineage (NCBI taxonomy): Bacteria > Pseudomonadati > Pseudomonadota > Gammaproteobacteria > Alteromonadales > Pseudoalteromonadaceae > Pseudoalteromonas > Pseudoalteromonas sp. S3785. The sequence continues at coordinate 97,728 of NZ_PNCT01000052.1, forward strand.
TTTATGGCAATGTGGTATCGCCGCTTAGGGCTTATTGCAAACGTAGCGCTGTTATTAAATTTAACGTCGCTTGTAGGGCTAATGTCGTTATTACCAGGGGTTGTGTTAACCCTGCCGGGTATTGCCGGGCTTGTGCTCACTATTGGCATGGCGGTAGATACCAACGTTATTATATTTGAGCGAATTAAAGAAGAGCGCAGAAAAGGCCGCTCTGCTTATCAAGCTATTCAAGAAGGTTACAAGCAAGCCGCTAACACTATATTTGATGCCAATATAACCACTATGATCACCGCGCTTATTTTATACGGAATAGGTTACGGCCCAGTTAAAGGCTTTGCCATAACATTGGCACTTGGTTTAATAACCTCTGTATTTACTGGCGTGTACGTATCAAAAGTACTCAGCCAAACGTTATATTTAAAATTGGCTAAAAAAGCAGGAGTAAATGCACATGCTTAACACTTTTTTAAAGGGCGAGGCGGGCACTCGTCTGCGTTTTTCTGGCATGCTTTTGAGCGCCATACTGGTACTGCTATCGGTATTTACGCTTAGTCAAAAAGGGCTTAATTTTGGACTCGACTTTACCGGTGGTTACCTAACAGAGTTTACCACCAGTGAAAGTGTTGAGTTAAAGCAGCTTGAGCAATTTATTGCTAAAAATCACAATGGTGAGTTTGAGCTAACCGCGCAAGGCAATAGCCATTATCAACTACGCGAAGCGCCTAGCGATTCTGTAAACAGTGACCGAAGTGATTGGCAATCTGCCATTACTCAAAACGCAGATATAAACGCTGAGGTTTTATCGTCAGCGTATATTGGCTCACAAGTGGGTGATGAACTGTTTGAGCAAGGTTGTTTAGCACTATTTTCAGCTATGGTTGCAGTAATGCTTTATTTAGCGGTGCGGTTTGAATGGCGTTTAGCTGTGGGCTCAGTGGTTGCGCTAGTGCATGATTTACTACTCGTACTGGGGTTATTTTCGCTATTACAACTTGAGTTTAATTTAACTGTACTGGCTAGCTTACTCGCCATTATAGGCTATTCGCTTAACGACTCAATAATAGTAGGTGATAGAGTACGCGAGCTTTTACGTGTTAAATCTAATAATGCACTTAGCCCTGCAAGTATTATAAATAGCGCGATAAAAAGCACCTTAACGCGCACACTTATTACATCGGGCACCACGCTTGCTACGGTTGCCAGTGTTTGGTTACTCGCAGGCGCACCACTGCAAGGCTTTGCCATTGCATTATTTACAGGCATTGTAGTGGGCACATTTTCTTCTATTTGTATTGCGGCCACCTTACCTGAGCTTTTAGGGTTAAGTGCTAAAAACTACGAAGAAAAACTAGATGTAAAAACCCAAGCATTAATGGATATGCCATAAATTCGGGTTTACATAACTGAGTAAATTTATTGGCGCTTAAAATAATGGTTTTAAGCGCCTTATAACGTTAAAATTAACCACATAGTTTACAGCATTGGTTATTAGCGCTCCCTCATGAACAAAACCCACGTAATTGAACACCTTAAATTTGCACTTGAAGCTCTATTAAACAGCGCAAAACAAGCTGCCAAAGCCGCGCACGACGCCGCAACTCACGAAGAAAGCGTAGCCGAAACACAATATGATACCCTCGGGCTCGAAGCCGCTTATTTAGCACAAGGCCAAGCCGAACGTGTAAACGAATGCTACAAAAGCATTAAACAGTTTGAAACCATTTTTAAAGAGCCTACTCACAATAAAGTGATTATAAGCTCACTCGTTTGTTTAGAAGATGAAAGCGCCTTACAAAAATGGTTTTATTTAGGCCCAGCCGCAGGCGGCTTAACGGTTGAAGTAAAAGGGCTAATCATTCAAGTAGTTACATCCGAAGCACCACTGGGCAAACAACTTTTAGGCAAACAACTTGATGATGAAGTAAGCCTAACCATGGCAGGCAAAAACCATGAATATGATGTGGTAGAAATTTTATAAAACATTGGTTTTATATGTAGGTCGGATAAGCGAAGCGCCATCCGACAAAGGTAATTTGCCTAATAACATTATTAAAAGTCGTTTTGGTGTAAATCATTTGGCCCATGTGAATGCATGGGTAATTACCTGTTTACATTAGAGTTATTAAGTAGAATTATTGATGTATGTAATATGCGCCGTTTTGGGGTGTTGTAAACCACTGAAATAGTGTTCAATAAGCTGTTTGCAAGCCATGGAGGTCTCGTGAAAATTAAGCGTTCTGAAGTAGAAGTTTTAGAAGATAACCCTTTCAAAAATGATGAACTAGGCAGGCAAGAAAGCTCAAATGTGCTGACACAGTTTGTAAAGTCATCTACGGAACCTCTAGTTCTATGTATAGATGCTCCTTGGGGGCAAGGTAAAACAACATTTCTTCGTATGTGGGAGCAACAGTTAAAGAACGAGAATATCCCCACAATCTACTTCAATGCTTGGGAAAACGATTTTACTGATGATGCTCTAATATCATTATTAGGTGAAATTAGTTCTTCTATTGAAAGTATTTCAAAAGCAGAACGAAAGGATAAGGTTAAAGAATATTTAGATAAAACAAAAAAACTCGGTGTATCACTTCTAAAAAGAAGCGTGCCAGTAGCTGCAAAAATTGCGACTGCGGGTGCATTAGACTTAGATAAAGTAACTGAGCAAGCCCTTGCTTCCTTTGCTGAAAGTGTTGCAAAAGAACAATTAGATAGATATGAACAATCGAAAGCAACAATTGTATCTTTTCGGACTGCATTAGCTGATTTAGCTTCAAATATCTCATCTCAAACTGACAAAAAACCTTTGGTATTCATAATTGATGAACTGGATCGCTGCCGTCCAAATTTTTCAATTGAAATACTTGAGAAAGCAAAACACTTTTTTAGCGTAGAAAATATCATTTTTGTACTTGGTGCAGATAAAGATCAATTAGGACACTCGATAAAGTCAGTATATGGTGATGGGATAGATGTTCATGGGTATTTACGTCGATTTATTGATGTTGACTATGTACTACCCACTCCAAATAAAGGGCTCTATGCAAAAGCATTATTCAATAAACATGGGTTCAATGAATACTTTAAAACAAAAACAGAAAGTGAAACTAAGTATGAGGGTGAGCAAGCCTTAGTGATGTTTACTGAACTTTTTGAGATTTATAACCTATCACTTAGAGAACAAGGGCACTGCTGCTCCTTATTATCCATCTCAATAAAAACATCAACGCATGAAGAACGTTTATATCCTTTATTCCTTTGTTTTTTGATCGTTCTAAAAATAAAGAAGCCGACTGAATATAAAAACTTTATAAACGAGAGGTTAACCCCTGAAGATCTTCTGACTTTACTAAAATCAAATGAGTTAGGTGTAAATTTATTATCGACAAACTATGGAATGTCATTGGAAGCTTACTTAATGTGCTGTAAATCTTTTTCGCATGATACTCATGAAATCAATGCTAAGTATGAGTTAATTAAAACTGATCTAGATTCTTCCGCAGAAGAAAAGAAACGAGCAGGTGATTTAATAAAACGTATTGACCATTTTGATTGGAACGGTGGTGTTGGTATCTTACGAGAGACAATTAGTAAAATTGAAATAGCATCGAGGTTTAGTGGCTAGGAGTTGCTAACAAGCTGTTAAACAAGGTCAAAAAACAGTTGGCTTTTATTCCTTCGTCACTAATTTTAGCCAACAGATTTTTTGCCTGTTAACAGGGCGTTGGTATGACTCCCACTGTCAAATTAAACACACTGATCCTTGCTTAACTTTTTAAGCCATAATTACTTCAGCTCGAATTAGAGCGAGTTAAAAGTAAAGGGGTTAAATCTTGACTTCAGACATCAAGCGCTTTTTAAAGAAATAGTAAACGACTCGTGTAAATAGAGCCTGCTTTTTTTATATAAAAGGTGGAGTATGACCGTCAAGAAAAAAATAAACAGGCAACCATCCTAAATTTTGCAGTTTACGCATAGGTTCGTCTGTTAAATTAAAGTGGGTGTCAAGTTTGGTTTTCTTCTCAAGTTTGGTTTTTCGTTACGGCGTTAGGTTGCATTGATTATCAATGATGTGTCAAGTAAGAGAAAATCTTGTGAGCTTGCGAAGGCGTTGTTAACAAGCAATGAAGATTATTTGGATACTGTCTTAGCTTTGTCATATTTAGGAAATAATATTCATGGTCAATGTTGGGAAACAGAGTTTCATATCTTTGGGCTAATTACATCAGAAACTGATCATTTGCCACTTAAAAAAGTCAGGCAACATTGTAGCGATGAGTTATTATCTAAATCTGACAGTGAAATACAAGAAACAATTAATTATTATTCAACGCAAGTACACGCTGCATGCACTGATATATTGGAAAAATATGGCAATGTATAACAAACAAGTCATCCCAAAACAAAACAATCAGCATGACACCGATCCAAATTACCAACACAATAAACGCGCTTCTTAAAATTCATAAATTAATTGTCGGATGGCATGGCTTCGCCATTTATCCGACCTACGTCAATGTTGTATATATTCTAAACTTACGCTTTATTTAGCTGATGCGTAACAAATAATACAGTGGATATGTAATGCAATATCGTCGTAATTATGTAAAAGGTGGGACGTACTTTTTTACCGTTAATTTGCTCGATAGGAATAAATCGTTGTTGGTTGAGAATATCGATTTATTAAGAGAGTCTATCCGTGTTGTTAAACTCCAAAGACCATTTTATATAGATGCATGGGTTGTGCTACCCGAACACCTTCATGCGGTTTTAACCTTACCAGATGGTGATGTGGATTATTCAAGTCGCTGGCGAGAAATTAAAAAGCGATTTTCAAAATCTCTCCCAAAAACAGAGTTTTTAACTCAAACACGAAAACGTAAAAATGAGCGCGGAATTTGGCAACGCCGATTTTGGGAACATACCATCAGGGATGATAATGATTATTGGCACCATGTTAACTATGTTCATTTTAATCCGTTAAAGCATGGTCTAGTTAGTCGAGTAGCAGATTGGCCTTATTCAAGTTTTCACAGAGCCGTAAAGCAAGGGATTTATACGAATAATTGGTGCTGCGAAAAAATATAAATTATTCGTAGGTCGGATAAGCGAAGCGCCATCCGACAAAGCCATAGCAACATAATACACTTTAGCCTTGTATAAAAGTTTGTTGTTGAATGAAATAACTTCGGCTTCTATTAAGCGTCGGATGGCATGGCCTCGCCCTTTATCCGACCTACGAGTTAGCCTTTTTCACAAACTTCGCTGTTACCATCATTTCGCCAATGCCATCTACTTTGCAATCTAGCTCGTGATCTTTTTTATCAAGCACACGTCTAACGACCGCTTTGGTACCAATTTTAATCACTTGTGAGCTGCCTTTTATTTTTAAATCTTTGGCTACGGTTACTTTATCGCCATCATTAAGTAGAGTGCCGTTGGCATCTTTAACTAAAATTGCGTCTTCATCGCTTGTACTATTTGGGTTCCATTCATAGGCGCATTCAGGGCATATAAGCAGTTGTTGGTCTTCGTAAACATATTCAGATTGGCACTGTGGGCAGGCAGGGTGTGACATTTTTAACGCTCGTAAAATATTTATTTTTGTATATTTTAATCTGCATTAAGATGAAAATATAGTTAATCAATATTTTTTATCTTTACGCTAAAAATATCTCGTTTGTGTGGTTTTTAAAAAGGGCATATAAAGCAGATGTCGCTTAAGCAATTTAAGCGCTAACACTTACAGTAGGTATTTGTTAAAGCACCCATCGTATTAAGTGATACGCGCAATGCCCACTTAGTACGCTGGGTGTTTCTATTTACGGTGCTGAGTATTTTATTAGGCATGCTTTTTATATTTCTGACTTAACTAGGAAAAGTCGTGTTTTAAACCTTAATAGTGGTTGATAACAATGAGCAAACACTTGCTCAATCATTCGACAATGTGATTACGTTTAATAGTTACTTACGTGATTACCCAAAACATAATGAACCTAAAACCCGCATTATTAATTTATGCGACTCAAGCCAATACTTGAGTAAGGGTTACTATTGCTCTTTGCTTGCAGAGGCGCGTAAACACCAAGTTTTACACAGCGTTAAAACAATAAACGCGCTTCGAAGCGGTCAAGATCCTATGCTAAATATTGGGCAAATTGATGGCGAAATTTACTTTGGTAATGCGCTAAACGAATTACAAAGTAAAGCGGCTAAATCGGTATTTAAACAATACCCAGCGCCTATTTTATTTGTAGATGAGCAAGGTTTGTTACAGCAAGGTTCGCTAAGTTCTTTAAACGAGGAGCAATACAACAATTTTGTAGCAACATTAAATACGTTTACCCAAACCCAATGCCAATGGCGCATTGGAAATGTGCAGCGCCGTTTTAGATGGGGTATGGCAATACTGGTTGATCATAACGAAAAAGTACCACCGAGTGATAAAGACGCCATAGCCCGCTTTATAAAAGCCGCGGCTAAGCATGGTATTAATGCGCAAGCACTCAGTTTTGATGAAATAGACAACATTGCCCAGTTTGATGCGTTATTTATTCGCCAAACTACAGCGATTGACCATCCAACGTATCGCCTTGCAAGTAAAGCGCAAAGCCTAGGTTTAGTGGTTATTGACGATGCTGAATTTATTTTACGTTGTTGTAATAAAGTGTATTTACACGATGCGTTTAATTATCAAAAAGTGCCCAGTTTAAAAACGGTTGTAGTGGCTGATCAATCAGCGCAAACGCTTGAGCAATTAGAAGAGGCGTTTACCTATCCTCTGGTTTTAAAAATGCCTGAAGGGTCGTTCTCTAAAGGGGTATTTAAAGTTGCAAACCGCAGTGAGCTTGAAGCTAAGTTAACCGAGCTGTTTGAATATAGCGCATTGGTACTTGCACAAGAATACATGTACACAGAATACGATTGGCGAGTAGGTGTATTAAATGGCCGCGCTATATATGCGTGTCGCTACTTAATGGCGCGCAACCATTGGCAAATTTATAATCACGATGCTAAACGGTTTGTCTCGGGTGGTTTTGAAACGCTACCTACCTTTGAGTTACCAAAAGCCGTATTAGATGCGGCTTTAAAAGCATGCAAAACAGTGGGTAAAGGGTTATATGGCGTAGATGTTAAAGAACATCAGTAAAACTAACCAGACACCCACTCTAAATTTTGCACTTTTCGAAGTTAGAGGCTAACTTCTATGCAGTGTGAAAAGTAAGCAAGGTGCCTTATGGCTATTGCAAGAAAGCGTCAAATAAGTTTGCTTGATACAAAATACTACCACTGTATTTCTTGTTGCGTGCGCCGTGCTTTTTAGTGTGGTGAAGACCATTTTACAGGCAAGTCTTATGAGCATCGTAGAGGCTGGGTTGAAGACAAACTGCTTGAGTTAGCAATGATATTTTGTATTGATGTGTGTGCTTACGCTGTGATGAGTAATCATACACACTTAGTGTTGTATGTTGATGATAAGAAAGTGAATAGGCTAAATGATAAAGCGATTGTTATTCGTTGGCATAAACTCTGTGAAGGCAACGTGCTTACGCAAAAGTACACACAGGGTGAAAGCTAAGTAAAGCAGAACTTATCATTTTTAATCAAACAGTAAACCAATACCGTGAACGTCTAGCAAGCATTAGCTGGTTTATGCGATTACTAAATGAAGACATTTTGCCTGAAAAGCAAATAAAGAAGATAACTCACAGGTAGGTTTTATTCGCTGCCATCCATAGCGCTCACCCTTCGGGCCGCCTATGGCGTTCAAAGTTGTTCCATACAATTTTGTAGGAGGGGCGATTTAGCTCACAAGCATTGCTTGATGAAGCCGCACTTGTCGCCTGTATGGCTTATGTAGATTTAAACCCCATTAGAGTAAAAATGGCTAATACCCGAGAAGAGCCAGACCATACCAGTGTACAAAAGCGTCTAACATGCGCAAAAAAGGATAGCAAACAACCAAAACAACTCCTTCGCTTTGCAGGTATGCCACGTCAGGTAATGCCAAAAGGACTCCCGTTTGAGCTTAAATCGTACCTTGAACTTTTTGAATTAACAGGGCGTTGCTTACGAGAAGACAAGCGAGGGTATATTGAAAGTACACACTCCCCCTTCCTCGAAAGACTTAATATCTCCCCCAGAAAACTGGTTAAAACTCATCACACAATTTACGCGTTTATTCCATGGTGCAGTGGGCAGATCCACTCCCAAGCAGGTTACTGTGAAGGTTTAAAGCGGAAACGGTGATCAAATATAAGTAACTGCGAAAAACTACTCGCATAAAGCTTAAACTACTCAGTAAAATTAAAGCTACAGTTATGTAGATATTTCCATGCGCTTAATTCAGGTTTAACAGTGATAATGGTTTATTTAATGTGTGACGCGCGAGTAAAGATATAAAAAGAAATGAACTCTTAGGCCAAAAAAGTAAATTTAGTGGCGCGCTAGATTAGTGTAAAATTGGAGTGGCTGTTTATTTTAATGTTATTCCCGAAAATATCATTCAGAGCAATAAGCACAAAATAGCATTACACTATGCGGTTTTTAGTTTTTCAGCTTCTAGATCGAATTTACTGCGTGCCGCGAGCACCGCAGCTTGATTATCTTGAGCCCATTTAGACATGCTATCTAAAGGCTCAAATAATGATTTCCCCAGCGCTGTTATTTTATAGTCAACCCGCGGTGGTATTGTTGGAGTGACTCTACGAAGCACTAATCCATCTCGTTCTAATTTGCGTAACGTTTGCGTTAACATTCGCTGAGATATATCCGGTATCTTCTTGGCAATATGCGAAAATCGAAGCTCTTCATCACCCAGAATTATAATGACTAATAATGTCCATTTATCACTAATTTGAGCGAGTATTGTTCGAATAGGACATAAGTCTAATCCCAATGCTTTTTCAATTTCGTTTTGTTTTTTCATCTTTATTCCAGTTACTAAAAAGTGCCTACTTCCTTTTAAGAAGCCATATATTCATAATAATTAAAGCATAAATAAAGCCCCACAAAAAGGATAAAAAAGATGAAATCATTAATAAAAAAGACCGCAGCCGTTGGATTGGCATTAAGTGTCACAGCTTGCGCTAACCAGCAAAACACCAATAAAGAAATTGCGCTGGGTCTATTAGAACTAGGCATTGTGAAATTTGATCGTGATTACATATTACAGTACACCGCGCCTGAATATCGCCAACATAACCCCGTAGTCGCAGATGGCAGAGCTGGACTACTCGATTTCATCGATTTACTCGAACGCCAACAAACCGAAATAACCATCACACCAATACGTATTATTGCAGAAAACGACCTTGTTATGATTCACCAACAAGCTCAGGTTAATGGCGCTAAAGTCGCGATAGATCTCTTTAAAGTTAAAAACAACAAAGTGGTAGAACATTGGGATGTCATTCAGAATGAAATTATTGACACAGTCAGCGGGCGTAGTATGACTGGCGGGTCAACTGAAATTAAAGACCTAGACAAAACAGCCGAAAACAAACAACGTGTCAGCCAATTAATTGATGCGCTTTTTATCAACGGAAAACAAGACGCGATTGATAAATACATTGCTAAAAATTATATTCAACATAGTCCATTTGTGCCTGAAGGCAGAGAAGGGTTAAAGCAATTTATAAACGATTTAACTAATAATAATATCTCTTTTGGCTATACCAAAATGCATAATATAGTTGCGGAAGGCAACTTTGTATTTACTCAATCAGAGGGGGTTTTTGATGATCAGCCCATTGCATTTAGCGACTTATGGCGATTAGAAGATGGCATGATTGTCGAACACTGGGATGCGGTACAAACAATACCAACCGAGTTCGCACATGATAATGGTATGTTTTAAAAATAAATTGATGAATAACTAAACAGTAAAACGCAGCATGACTTAATAATCCTGCTGCGCATGACATTCTCTAAAACTAAAAATTAAGTAATTCGACCTCAAAAGAAATAATGGGGTCAGGTCTTTCTTTTTGCCATAAGCTTTGCATCTTCCCCATCGGTTAATATAGCTACATTGACTCTATCAGTTATGAATACATCTCTTAATCGTCCTGCGGTCTCTGGGAATAATCAATAAAAGTGACATTCATCGTAATTTTTGCAGTTTAGTGAATTAAGTCCTAGGCTTTTATCAGTGTGAAAAGTAAGCAGGATGTCTTATGGCAATTGCAAGGAAGTGTCAAATAAGTTTGGTTGATACAAAGTACTACCACTGTATATCACGTTGAGTACGCCGTGCATTTTTATGTGGCGAAGACCATTTTACAGGCAAGTCTTACGAGCATCGTAGAGGCTGGGTTGAAGCAAACTGCTTGAGTTAGCCAAGGTATTTTGTGTTGACGTCTGTGCTTATGCTGTTATGAGCAATCATACATACTTAGTGTTGTATATTGATGATAAAAAAGCGAATAGGCTAAATAATAAAGCGGAACTTATCACTTTTAATCAAACAGTAAACCAATACTGTGAACGTCTAGCAAGCATTAGCTGGTTTATGCGATTACTAAATGAAGACATTGCCCGCAAACCAAATAAAGAAGATAACTGCACAGGTAGGTTTTTGGAGGGGCGATTTAGCTCACAAGCACTGCTGATGAAGCCGCACTTGTCGCCTGTATGGCTTTGTAGATTTAAACCCCATTAGAGCAAAAATGGCTAATACCCCAGAAGAGTCAGACCGTACCAGTGTACAAAAGCGTTAACATGCGCAAAGTATTTCTGACTTAACTAGGAAAAGTAGTATTTAAAACCTTAATAGTGGTTGATAACAACGAGCAAGCACTTGCTCAATCGTTCGAAAATGTAATTACGTTTAATAGTTACTTACGTGATTACCCAAAACATAATGAACCTAAAACCCGCATTATTAATTTATGCGACTCAAGCCAATACTTGGGTAAGGGTTACTATTGATCATGACATGTATGTTCACTACCCATTTTACAAGCCAGGAAGCGATAAACAACTCGCAATAGATTGCCAGTACGTACCTATAGCGCTCAGTGATTTTTGTAAAATGTCAGCATTTGGTGACCAACGGCTAAGAACCGAAAACCTGTGGGTATTCGTACCTCAGCTTTAATAACGCTGGGCACGTATTTGTTTTTAGCAACTGCATTTAACTTAAAAGGCGATGTGATTGATCATTCTCGTGTAGTGGGGTAAATAATTACAGGCATTGGCTTTTTAGGCGCTGGCGTTATGCTTGCAAAAGACGGGGCCGTAGTTGGGGTAACCTCAGCTGCAACCATTTGGGTGCTTGCCTCAATTGGCGTAATGATAGCCACTGACAATCTAGCTGCTGCTATTAAACTTTCGGTGCTGGTGGTTGTTATTTTATACGGCGTAGATGTACTTGAGGTAAAATTTAAAAGCTTAAGTAAAGGCGTACACACTAAAGTAAAAAATTATCAAAAACGTTACTACCGAAAAGACTGTAACGACACAGAAAACCACTGATTTAACGCCACTAATTTAGTGGCGTTATTATTTGCATTAGCCAAATAGTTTTCTTCGTACTACTTTTCTGTACTCGCTTGGCGTTTGGCTTAGCACTTTTTTAAATATGCGTGTTAAATGCCCTTGGTCGTTATAGCCAACCTCAAGCGCCACTTCCTGAATCGTTAAATTAGACGATGCTAACAACTCTTTAGCGCCTTCTACCCGTAATTGCTGCCAATATTCTATCGCACTTTGATTAGTGGCAAGTTTAAAGCGCCGTGTAAAGGTACGATAGCTTAAACTAAATTGGGCGGCTACTTCTTGTAAGCTTAACTCGCTGGCTAAATTAGTTTTAAGCCAAAACTGAATTTGCGCTATAAGTTCATCTGGATGTCGGTCAACTGCGCCTTCAAGATAGCGTTGATCTTCGTAGGGTTTACGTACTTCATGCGAGAAGTTACGCTCTACGTGTTGCGCAGCCGCCTTGCCATAATATTGGCTAATAATATGTACGATCACATCTGCAAGCGCATTTAAACTTGCCACCGTATACATACGCTCAGATTGGGTGATAAAAAAGTCGGGCTTTAAATCTACCAATGGGTAGTCGTGGCTAAATTGTTTTGCATAATGCCAGTGGGTTGTAGCAGGGTGGCCATCAAGTAAGCCCGCTTCTGCAACTAGGCAATTACCCGTACCTACACCAATTATATGACTGCCGGTTTCAAAGCTTTCTTGTAGCCATTCAACCACTTCTTTATTAGTACGTACGACAGGGCGGGGGTTTCGCCATATGCCGGGTACTATAATTAAATCGTTGTACGGGGCGTTGTGTGTAGTGCCGTCGGGTACTATGGCAAGCCCACTACGGTTTTGTATTGGCTCAATATTTTTAGCAATTAAGTTTATACTAAGCGGTCTAAAATCCGTGTGACTTAAATGGCCTTTTGCATAAGCCTCACCTGCTCTAAGCATTTCTATAGGCAGTGTTAAACTAGTAATAAGCAAATGCGGATACACTGCTATGGCAATATTTAACGCTGGGTTGACAGTTTTGTTTTGCATGTGAATGCTCCGACCAGTACTTTTTGGCCTTAAATGCTTAATATTTGGCTATTAAAGCATAAAGCGCTATGGTTAATCCAATTAAACTGTTGGCTTCTCCCATAACACGTTTTAAAGGTTAATTATGACAGCATTACCCGTAATAGTAGGCATGGGTGGTATTAACGCCGCTGGCCGTACTTCTTTTCATCAAGGTTACCGCCGTATCGTGTTAGACGCATTAGACGCACAAGCTCGTAGTGAAACATATTTAGGCCTCGCCACATTAATGAACTTAGTACGCGTTGTTGATGGTCAATTACAAGATACAAACGGTAATAATGTTGAGCAAAGCGACATAGAAGCACGCTTTGGTGAGCAAATTATAGCTGGCACACTTATTCGTAAAATTGAAAAAGAGCATTTTGACGCAGACGCCACCCCTTGGCAGCAAAAAATGACGTTAAAGTCGTCTGACGAAAACGCAATAGTATTTGAAACTCGCGCGCGCGACTTACCAACCCCAGTGCCTGCAAGCTGGGAAGTACAAGCGCTTGATGGCAAAAAAGTAAAAGTAACAATAGCCGCAGATTTAGACGTAAAGCTTGATTCTACACGTGATAACCCAATTAAATCGGCGGGGCAGTTTCCTACTGGGTTTGATCCATCAATTATGTATAACAGCCGTTACCAGCCGCGTGGTTTGCAAGCGACTATATTTGCAGCAAATGATGCCATTAAGTCAACGGGCCTTGACTGGCAACGTATAATGAATAGCGTAGAGCCAGATAAAATTGGTACCTATTCAGCCTCTGTTATTGGCCAAATGGACGATAAAGGATTAGGTGGTTTAGTTAAAGCGCGCCAGCAGGGCGATCGTGTTAGTACTAAGCAATTAGCACTTGGCTTAAATACGATGTCGACCGATTTTATAAACGCGTACGTTACAGGTAATGTAGGGACTACGTTTTCTACCTCGGGCGCATGTGCAACATTTTTATATAACTTACGCGCTGCAGTAAACGATATTCAAGCAGGACGTACCCGTGTTGCGGTGGTAGCAAGTGTTGAATGCGCTATTACGCCAGAAGTGGTCGAAGGTTTTGGCAATATGAGCGCCCTTGCCAATGTTGAAGGCCTGCGCCGTTTAGATAATTTAAGCAGTGAACAAGAGCCCGATTACCGTAAAAGCAGCCGTCCATTTGGTGAAAACTGCGGCTTTACATTAGGTGAAGGTGCACAAGTGGCTATTTTAATGGACGATGCGTTAGCACTTGAACTAGGTGCAGACATTATGGGCTCTGTACCTGATGTATTTGTAAATGCTGATGGCATAAAAAAATCAATCACTTCTCCTGGCCCTGGTAATTACATTACCATGGCTAAATCTGTAGCGCTTGCAAAAAGCATATTAGGTAAAGAGGCGCTGCAAAAGCGCAGCTTTATTTTAGCGCATGGATCAAGCACACCGCAAAATAGAGTCACAGAGTCACTTATTTACCATAAAGTAGCGCAAACGTTTGCCATTGATAGCTGGAAAGTAACGGCGCCTAAAGCCTATGTAGGGCATACAATTGCCCCTGCTAGTGGCGATCAGCTAGCGATTGCGCTGGGTGTATTTAGCCATAATATTATGCCGGGCATTACTACCATAGATAAAGTTGCTGACGATGTTTATGCAGATCATTTAGATATACGTAACAGCCACTACGACTGTGGCGATATGGACATAGCCTTTATAAACTCAAAAGGTTTTGGCGGAAATAACGCCACAGCCACTGTACTGAGCGCTAAAGTAACACTGCAAATGCTTGCTAAGCGCCACGGTGATGAGGTTATGAGTAGTTATGCAGATAAAAATACATCTGTTATTGCCGCGCAACATACTTATAAAACGCAAGCTGACCTTGGTAAGTACGAATTAGTCTATCGTTTTGGTGATGGCGCCATTGACGATAACGATATTGTAATCGGCGAAGCAGGGATAGAGCTTCCTGGCTTTGATAAAGCTATTTCGTTTAATACAACCCACTCCTATCAAGATATGTCTTAAGCACACATACTTGAATCCAAAGGCGCTATGAAAGGCGCCTTTTTTTATGCTTGAGTTTTATAATACCTACTCGCCATACTCAATCATTTCGTGTGCCTAAACGACCCATTATCGGCGTTAAAATATTATTTAGAACAACTAAATAAGATTATTTTGCTGGTTAGCAACACGTTTTTCCAACCTCACAATAGAGAAATTAATTAAACGGATTGGTATAAAATTGATGAAAAAATGACATGCTTTTATGGATTTATTTGGATTTATTTGGATTTATTTGGATTTATTTGGATTTATGGAGTACCTTTGTTTTTATATTAGAAACATAATCTAGGATGGATAACTCGATGAAAAAACGTTTACTCACACTTTCTTTAGCTTCAACCTTCACTCTACCACCAGTATCAGCGGATGACTTTGTACCTGCACAGGTAATAAATAAAAATTACGATCAACTGACTAATACCTCACCACGCGCATCAAGGTTAGAAGGCATTAACTTAAGCAGCTACGTGGTTGATGAAAACGGGCAGGTAAGTGATATCGAAATTGTGGCCACGGCAGGACAAAAAAAATATCAAAGAGAAGCCATCGATTACGTTTCCAAACTCAATTATAAAAGCGCGCGCATAAATGGTAATGCTGTACCCACAGCTAAAACAATTAAGGTAAGCTCACAAAATGTGCACGCTAGTTTTTCTAACGATCAAGCATCTCCTGGCTTTTTCGACGATTATAAAAAAGCCAGCCAGCTTATTGATGATAAAAAATACGATGAGGCTAAAACATATATTACAGAACTTGAAAACGAGCATACTAAAAACACCGTTGAAATAGTTTTATTGGCGTGGCTAAAAAGCCAATATAGCTACTTTGTAAAAGACTGGGAAAAATTTGATAAGCATATTTATGAAGCTTTTTTGTTTAGAGATAACTTACCAGATCAAATAAAAAAGCGTGTAATTAAAAATGCACTGCAATGGTTTATATCAAAACAAGATTTTGTGCGCGCTTACGATGCGATTGATGCACTAGACAATATTGATTCAATAATCTTTTCAGAGCAAAATAAAGCACAGCTATTAGCGCAAGTGAACGATATATATAAAAATTCGGGTGAAATAAGTCAGCAAATTTCACTTGAATCTGAGCAGGCTGTTTTACCGCTCTTGTCTAAAAGTGAAGTGGAACTTAAATCAGACAAGCCGTTATCTAAAGTGCAGCTTAGATGTGAAAACAAAGTAGTTAATTATGATTTAAGCACTATTGATAAGATTGAAATTTCTAAAAATGATGTGCGATGCGGTTTATTAATTAAAAGCACTTTTGCTCAAACTGTGACTCTTAAACAAAGCGGTAAAAGCTTTTTATAGATTATTACTGAGTATGCTTACCAACTAAAACCCCGCAGTATTATGCGGGGTTTTTTGTTTTTTTAAATGTATTTAGCAATTAAGCTGTGTTTGTTATTGTGTTTCCAAGTAATGTAGCGCTTAGCAAGTAAAGTGGTAAGCCCAATAACAACAGCTATAAAAGTAAGTGTAGCTACGTAGCTCATTCCATATCCTGGCGGTAAACCAACAAGGGTTTCACCGTAGGTCATATCACTATATTTAAGCCCCAAAACAGGGATAAGCAACCACGCTAGTGCATGCAACAAATACAGATGTACAAGGTACGAAAACATACTGGTTTTGCCAAGTACCTGTAAAAACCCACGTGAAAAATCGGTTTTTAGACGGCTTAAAAATTTAAGTGCGATAAGCCCAAGGCCTACTGTTAGCAACATAAACTGTAACGACAGCGGATATTTGGTTGGGTTTAAAAACGACATAATGGTATCAAGAGTATTACTGTGAATAGTAAATGTTGATGTATCACCATATAAATTAAAACCGCGTAGTATTGTATATAAAGCTAAGCAACTAACGCCCAGTAAAGCTGCATGGTTTATTGCTTTTGCACTGTATTTTTTTGCTTTGTAATAAACGCCAGCGCAATAAGCCATTGCCATTAAGCCTATAATGGGAGCTACGGGGTAGGTTGTTCTGATTTTAAAACCGAAAGGCAGTTCGAGTACATTTTTTTGATGTGCTATAGACCACAGTGTATTTGCCAGCGTATTTGGCTCAAAACTTACCCCATCAAATAAATTGTGGCCGAACACTAATAGCAAACCTGCTATAAATACAGCATATAAGCCAATTAAACGAAGTAGCCCAAGCATAACAAAGCCCCAGCCAATTGCCCAAATAACCTGCGCGTATAGCATCGGGAAAGCGGGGTTGAAACTCCACGACCATGAGACGATAGTAAATTCAAACAAAATAAGTACTAAACCACGAATAATTAAGCTTTGTGAAAATGCTTTAGTGGAAGTGTATTTATGCTCAGTTATGGCTGCCGAAAGCCCCGCTAAAAAAACAAATAAAGGAGCGCAAAAGTGCGAAACAAAACGGGTAAAAAAGGTGAGGGGATCAGTACCAGGAACCGTCATCGGATCGGTGACTGAATAATTTAGGCAGTAATACATGCCGTGGTCTATGACCATAAAAATAATGATAATACCTCGAAGTAAATCAATATGATGTAATCGAGGGGGTGAAGCTGGGGTCGACATAACTAAGCTCAAAAGGGAGATAAAATATGCCGGTATTATATGTTATAAAATAACGTCACGCGAGAGTGAGCGCCTCAAATTTAGGAAATGACAATCTGTGGTTTATTAGCACCGCTTAAGCGTAACTCCCCAAATATGTATTACTTGAACTTTTTAACGTATCTGAGTGTTATAAAATTAATGACAGCTAATACTATGGCGATTTCATAGCGGTTATATGCCACAGCTATACCAATTAAACCCATATTCCAAATACTTGCAGCTGTTGCAGTGCCCGACGTAGATTTATTATTTTTTAAAATTGCGCCACCACCAATAAAACCTATACCTGTTATTATTCCTTGTAACATTTTAGATTGCGCCTCAGCACCTTCTAGCACCGACATTGCAATAACAGCATAGCCACACGAGGCTACAGCAACTAGAGGAAATGTTCTTAAGCCTGCTCCGTCATTACTTCGCTCTCTGTCATAAGCCATAGGTAGGGCAAGCAAATAGGCTATACCAAGGTGAATTAAATTATCGATGATCTCATTCCACTGTAAATCAATTTCCATAATGGTCTCTAATGGTAAAAGGTGTATATTGATAGCAAACGACAGGCCAATGATTTTATTGTTGATATTCAGTGAATTAAATATTTTATAGGTGGGCGCTTATTATTTAATTGGTAATATTTACATGATTAACTAACGCTTTTACAAGTAAATCCTACCTATGCGTTTAATTAATTTTGCAAAGTGCGTATTATTTTATTATTAATGACTAGGGACTGTTTATCTTTCGAGGTTAAATTTACAGCAGCTTGTTTGGTATTTAGCCAAGGCAGAGCCTGTGTAGTATGGTTATTCCCCATAAATAGGCGATAACGTCGTATAAATGCCAAACATGCGCTGCCCTGCTGGGTGTGCCTAGGGGCGAATATCTCTTGGTTGGTGGGTTTGTACTG
>NZ_PNCT01000053.1:0-80392 GCF_005887365.1 Pseudoalteromonas sp. S3785
TACACACACAATATAAGATTCTTTTCTTACCTTATTAGAGCTATCACATCTAAAAAGGTTGCATTTATTTGGTGCAAAACAGTAAATACTATCTAATTAGTAAACATGTCTAGCTGTTTGCTTTTGATGGGTTAACTTTAAAATAATCGTATTTGTCAGACAAACGATAAAAATAAAACCAATAAGTGAAAAAAATTAAGCTATAGACTTTAGTCTAGGCTTTTCCTCTATGCTGTTGATTTTTGATAAGTTAATTTTCAACAGCTCGCTTGCAGTAAAAAGTAAGAGATTAAATAAAAAAATATAATTAATAATAAATGATTAAACGCTATGGGTAAGCGTAAAAAATAATGAAGGACTAAAGTTTACTATGTGCAGCCTTAGTACATGCTAAGTGCTGCACACTAAAAGTAGGGGAGTAACCAAACAAAAATACCATGGCGTATATTATTTCAACACTAACCTTGAATGTTGCTAAATGTAGATACCACCCACTTAGCAAATAAATCCAGTGCTGGGTTGGGCGTATTAGCTTCGTGCTGCACTAAGTAGTATTTATCTTTAGTTGTAAGGGGCTGCTGAAACAATTTATAAAGCCATTTTTCATCAAACCAGCTTTGGCTGATAGGTAGCGGTATAAGTGAAATACCTATACCTTGCTGGGCAGCGCGAGCGACCCCAAACATACTATCAATTTGGATAATTTGTGTAGGAGAAAAGTCATCTATGCCCGCTTTTTCAGCCCATTGGTGCCATGCCCATGGTCTTGCTTTATGCAGAATTAGGGGGACTTGATTTAATGCTTGGCAATGATCGTCTTTCCACTGTTTTAACAGTGCTTCGTTACACGCAGGAATATATTCAAGATTAAATAATTCTGTAGTCAGGCCTTCTGTAGGCTTACTAGATGATAAAACAATCGATAAATCGCTGTGCCGGGTTAGCTCTTTACGGGTTTTAAGCGTATCCATTTGCAGGTTTATATTTGGATGCTCTGAGGTCCACTCACTAAGCTTAGGCATGAGTAGTTCACTGGCAAAAAACTCAGGCAGCGTAATGGTTATATTAGTATTTTGCTGTAACTGACTAAATTCGTTGATGGTGTTTTCAAGTGTATAAATAATGGGTGAAATAGCATCAAAAAAGTTTTTACCTGCAGCGGTTAAACTAATGGAACGAGTTTGTCGCTGAAATAGCTCAATACCAAGCTGTTCTTCAAGCTGTTTAATCTGATGGCTTACCGCAGAGGGGGTAAGGTACAGCTCTTTAGCTGCATGTTTAAAACTTAAGCTTTTTGCTGCAAAGCAAAAAGAGCGGAGGCCTCGAATAGGAGTTTGCATGTTTTCCAAAAATCGTTTAATTAATTAAAGACGCCTTTATTAGGCAATAATCGAACCAATAATTTAAATTAATAATATCAATAGTTTAATTTTAAATATAGCGCTAGTTCACAAAAAAGGTGCAGACTATCTACAAATTAGTGCAAAAAATTTAAGCGCTTACATTTAAAGTTATTTGTATTATAGATAATATTTACTACAACTGTATTAAAAGTGAAAAAAATTAAAAGCGGGCAAAAAAAATCCCTCTAGCGAGGGATTTTGGGTAACTCAGCGCCATTGGCACTGGGAATGAGGTCGGTACATGGTGAAGCGTTAAAAAACCATTTCTGGCACTTCACCGTCAACAAGTAATTTACCTGCTGTTTTACTAATAATTTCATCTACCGATACGCCTGGTGCGCGCTCAAGTAAATGAAAAGCGCCGTCTTTAACTTCAAGTACGGCTAAATCTGTTACTATTTTTTTTACGCAGTTAACGCCTGTTAGCGGTAAAGCGCATTTCTCAAGCAGTTTAGACTCACCATGTTTACTGGCATGGGTCATAGTAACAATAATATTCTTTGCCCCTGCAACTAAATCCATTGCGCCGCCCATACCTTTAATTAGCTTTTTTGGGATCATCCACGAGGCAATGTTGCCACTTTGGTCAACTTCAAATGCACCCAGAACTGTTAAGTCTACATGACCACCCCGTATCATGGCAAAACTATCTGCACTATTAAATATGGCTGCGCCTGTTGCAGCTGTCACGGTTTCTTTACCCGCGTTTATCATATCGGCGTCTAGTTCGGCTTCAGTGGGATATGGTCCCATCCCTAAAAGCCCATTTTCGGACTGTAACATAACTTCTATACCTTCTGGTACAAAGTTTGCGACGAGTGTCGGAATTCCTATGCCTAAATTAACGTAGTAACCGTCTTGTAGTTCTTGTGCAACACGCATTGCAACTTGTTCACGTGATAATGCCATAACGTCTGCTCCTGCTTAATCTCGTGTTGTTACACGTTCAATGCGTTTTTCAAAGTTACCTTTAATAACGCGGTTTACAAAAATACCAGGGGTATGAATTTGACTTGGTTCTAGTTCGCCTGGCTCTACAATTTCCTCTACTTCAGCAACGGTAATTTTACCTGCTGTTGCCGCCATAGGGTTAAAGTTCATGGCAGTGTGCCTAAATACTAAATTACCATATCGGTCTGCTTTCCATGCTTTTACAATAGCAAATTCACCCGTGATGGACTCTTCTAAAATATAAGGGCGGCCGTTAAACTCTTTAACATCTTTACCCTCAGCAACAGGCGTACCGTAACCTGTTGCAGTATAAAATGCAGGGATACCGGCACCACCGGCGCGCATTTTTTCTGCAAGTGTACCTTGCGGGGTAAGCTCTACATCTATTTCACCATTTAATAATTGCTGCTCAAACAAGGCATTTTCACCTACATATGAGGCGATTACTTTTTTAATTTGTTTATCTTTTAGTAAAATTCCTAATCCAAAGTCATCCACACCGCAATTGTTAGAAACCACGGTTAGCTCTTTGGTATTCATTTGCTTAATTTGTTTAATTAAGCCCTCTGGGATACCACATAAGCCAAAACCGCCAGCAATTATGGTATCGCCATCTTTTAAACCTGCCATTGCAGCTTCGTAACTAGAAACCACTTTATCAAAACCGGCCATGAGTCTCTCCTCATTGTATTAACTGCCAATTGGCGAGTTAAGCTATTATTTTTGTGTGTTGCCTAATGCAATTGAAACTTTGCTTACAGGCGTTTTGCCAAGTGCTTGCGTAATTTTCCAACCAGCGCTACTTAACCTTTGTAAATCAATTCCATGCTCGATGCCAAGCCCGTTGAGTAAGTAAACCACATCTTCGGTGGCAACATTTCCTGACGCGCCCTTGGCATAAGGGCAGCCGCCAAGGCCAGCTACAGCTGCATCAACCGTTGCTATACCTAAGCTTAACGCTGCGTAAATATTTGTGAGCGCTTGCCCGTACGTGTCATGAAAATGCACCGCCAGTTTCGATTTTTCAATATGATCAAGTAAAAGTGTTAAAAGCGTAGTAACTTTGTTTGCAGTGCCAACACCTATGGTATCGCCAAGGCTTATTTCGTAGCAGCCTAAATCTAAAAGCTTTTGCGAAACGCTAAGTACTTTATGCGGGTCTATTTCCCCCTCATAAGGGCAACCGAGCACGCAACTCACATAACCGCGTACACGTATGTTATTGGCTTTTGCAAAGGCCATAACCTCGCTAAAGCGCTCAATACTTTGTTCAATACTGCAATTTATATTTTTTTGGCAAAACGATTCGCTTGCAGCGGTAAATATGGCAAATTCTTTTATGCCAACGGCATGGGCCGCTTGGGCACCTTTTAAGTTGGGTGTAAGCGCACTTAAATTTGCATGGGGTAAATTAAGCGCCGTTATTACTTCGGCTGAATCGGCCATTTGTGGCACCCACTTAGGCGATACAAAGGCGCCGGCTTCGATATTTTTTAAGCCAGCATCACTAAGTGCATTTATTAATGAAATTTTGTCAGATGCAGTAACCGATTTTTCGTTTTGTAGGCCATCACGCGCACCTACTTCAACAATTTTAACTTCGCTGGGGAAGGCCGCCATTACGATGCCTCCTGCGCCGTGGTGTCTTCTACAATTGCTAATAAAGCGCCGTGCGAAACTAATTCACCTTCATCAAAGCAGTAGCTTTGTAAAATACCATCGTGCGGTGCATTGAGTGTATATTCCATTTTCATGGCTTCAATAATCACTACGGCATCGCCTTTGGTGATGGTGCTGCCTACATCAACTAAATGCTTAACCACAGTACCATTAAGTGGCGCCGCAAGGGGCAGGGCGTCGTTTTCATGGCTACTAATGTAATGTTTAGTGTTTAAAGCAAGCTTAATTTGTAGCGAAGCAAACATCACGCTAATACTGCTATCAAAGTGGCTAACATGGGCGGTAAATTTTTCCCCATCAATAAACACATTACATACGTTTTGGTTTACAGAGCCTGCTATATCGAACGACTTTTCATTATGCGTTACAACATAACCCGTTTTAGTTTTAACACCACTGATGGTTAAGTCTTTAAATGGAACATCTACTTTTTGTGGGGCGTTAAGCGTAAAGCCACTCAGTTGCTGCCACGGGCTTGCACTTTGAACAGCTTCGTTTTTAGCGCTAAGCGTTTCAAGGTAGGCAAAAGCTGCAATGAGTTGTGCTTTTTCAAGCGCGGCGCTATCAACACTTACCAATGCATCGCCTTGCTCGGCAATAAAGTGAGTACTTGGCGCACCTTCAGCAAACCTAGGGTGGCTTGCTAAATTATGTAAAAAGCCAATGTTCGTGCTAAAACCCGCTAAGTGAAATTGCTTAAGTGCTTGGCGTAAACGCCCTAATGCTTGCTCGCGATTATCATCATGCACAATAAGTTTTGCAATCATCGGGTCGTAATACGGGCTTATTTCATCACCTTGTGCAATGCCAGTATCTATACGTACAAACTCGTTGTTAAGCGGTGTATTTAATGATTCGATTACGCCAGAGCAAGGAATAAACTCGTTACTTGGGTCTTCTGCGTAAATTCGCGCTTCAAAGCTGTGGCCTTGTAGTTGTATGTCAGATTGCGTTAACGGCAGAGTTTGCCCAGCCGCAATATTAATTTGCCAATTAACTAAATCTACGCCGGTGACCATTTCTGTTACTGGGTGCTCTACTTGCAGACGCGTATTCATTTCCATAAAAAAGAACTCATCGCCACACAGTAAAAACTCAACCGTACCTGCACCTCGGTAGTTTATTGCAAGGGCACAGCGTACTGCGGCTTCCCCCATTTCTTTGCGCAGTTCATCGCTTAAACCTGGCGCTGGGGCTTCTTCAATTACTTTTTGATGGCGGCGCTGTAATGAGCAATCCCGATCCCCTAAATACACACAGTTACCGTGGTTATCGGCAAAAACTTGTACTTCAACGTGGCGAGGCTGGTTAACATAGCGCTCAAGCAGTACTAAGTCGTTACCAAAACCAGCTATTGCTTCACGCTGTGCGCCTTCTAGTGCACTTATAAAGTCTTTAGCTTGCTCAACAACACGCATACCTTTACCGCCGCCGCCAAAGGCCGCTTTTATGAGTACGGGGTAGCCAATCTTTTCAGCTTCAGATTGTAAAAAAGCAGGGTCTTGATTATCACCATAGTAACCTGGCACTAATGGCACATTGGCAGTGGCCATAATTTCTTTAGCGCGAGTTTTAGAACCCATGGCTTCTATGCTGCTAGCCAATGGGCCAATAAATGCAATATTGTTGGCTTCACAGGCTTTAGCAAACTCGCTGTTTTCAGATAAAAAACCATAGCCAGGGTGGATACAATCGGCCCCGCTTGTTTTCGCAATATGTATAATTTTATCTGTTACAAGGTATGAATCTTTGCTTGGCGCTGGGCCAATATGGTAGGCCTCATCCGCCATTTTTACATGTTGTGCGTGTTTATCGGCATCAGAATAAACGGCCACCGTTATTAGGCCCATTTGTTTTGCAGTGCGCATTATTCGGCACGCAATTTCACCGCGGTTGGCAATGAGTATCTTTTTTAATGTGTGTGTGTTCATAGTTAATCCTACAGTTGCCAAGCGGGAGGGCGTTTATCAAAAAAGGCACTGAGTCCTTCTTGGCCTTCGTCCGATACCCGAATGTTTGCGATACGTTCGGCCGTAAGCTCAATAAGTTCATCATTAATAGGCTTATTTGCTACATCATTAATTAACGATTTAGCGGCTTTTACAGCGACAGGGCCATTATCGATTAATGTTTGCAGAAGGTTGTCAAGCGCACAGTCTAAATTACCGGTAACCTGATGAACCAAACCAAGTTGCTTTGCTGTGTGGGCATCAAACACCTCGGCAGTTAAAAAGTAGCGCCTTGCCGCGCGCTCACCAATTGCTTTAATTACATACGGACTAATTACCGCAGGAATAAGGCCTAGTTTTACTTCGCTTAAGCAAAATTGGGCATCGTCTTTACTCAGAGCAATATCGCAACAGGCAATTAAGCCCAAAGCGCCACCAAATGCCGCGCCTTGCACTGCACATACAGTAGGGTGAGGAGAGGTCGCTAATACCTGCATTAATTTAGCAAGCTGCATAGAATCGGCAAGGTTATCGGCGTAATTGTTATCAGCCATAGATTTCATCCAGGCTAAGTCGGCGCCTGCTGAAAAATGTTTACCCTCAGTTTTTAAAACCAAAGCGCGAATATCCAGCGTATTTGCATGCTCTATGCACTGAATTAGCTCATGTATTACTTCACTATTAAAAGCATTACGTTTTTCAACTCGGCTTAAAACAAGTACAGCCACATTAGATTTTGTTATTTGTAGTGTTACTGACATTTTGCGCTCCGGTTACATTCTAAATACGCCAAACTTAGAGTCTTGCTGTGGTGCATTTTTAGCTGCACTTAAAGCAAGGCCTAATACATTACGGGTATCTGCAGGGTCAATTATGCCGTCGTCCCACAAGCGCGCGCTTGCATAATACGGGTGGCCTTGCTCTTCGTATTGGTCAATAATTGGCTTTTTAAAATCGTTAACTTCTTGCTCGCTCATGCTATGGCCTTTACGTGCTAAGCCATCTTGCTTAACTTGTGCCATTACACCCGCGGCTTGCTCGCCACCCATTACAGAAATACGGGCATTAGGCCACATCCACATCATGGTAGGTTCAAATGCACGGCCACACATACCGTAGTTACCCGCGCCGTAAGAGCCACCAATTAATACTGTAAATTTAGGTACATCGGCACACGATACTGCCATCACCATTTTAGCACCGTGTTTTGCTATGCCTTCGGATTCGTATTTTTTACCTACCATAAAGCCGGTAATATTTTGTAAAAACACTAAAGGAATATTGCGCTGTGCACATAATTGAATAAAATGCGCGCCTTTTTGCGCCGACTCACTAAATAAAATGCCGTTATTAGCCACTATACCTACAGGGTTACCATAAATACTGGCAAAGCCCGTTACTAGTGTTTCACCAAAGTAGCGTTTAAATTCATCAAACGATGAATCATCAACCGTACGGGCAATAACTTCACGCACATCAAATGGTTTTTTAAGATCGGTGCCTACAATGCCGTAAAGCTCGTTTATATCGTATCTTGGTGGTTTTACATCCTCTACCTCTTGTTTAAGTAACGGCGCTGTAGGGCGCGTATAATTAATACGCTCAATACATTGGCGAGCGATAGAAAGCGCATGCTCGTCATTTTCTGCATAGTGATCGGCCACCCCTGATGTTTTACAGTGCACATCTGCGCCGCCTAATTCTTCGGCGCTGACAACTTCACCTGTGGCAGCTTTTACAAGCGGCGGGCCGGCTAAAAATATTGTGCCTTGCTCTTTTACAATTATGCTTTCATCAGCCATAGCGGGTACGTAGGCACCACCAGCAGTACATAAACCCATTACTACAGCAATTTGAGGAATGCCTTTACCCGACATTCTGGCTTGGTTGTAAAAAATTCGGCCAAAATGTAATTTATCGGGAAATACATCGTCTTGCTCAGGCAGGTTAGCACCGCCAGAGTCTACCAAGTAAATACATGGTAAGTGGCAGCGCTCGGCTATATCTTGTGCGCGTAAGTGCTTTTTCACAGTCAGCGGAAAATACGTACCGCCTTTTACTGTGGCATCGTTTGCAATGATCATGCATTCAATACCTTTAACACGGCCAATACCGGCAACTACACCTGCACAGGCAATTTCTTGCTCGTACACACCATAGGCTGCAAATTGCGAGATTTCTAAAAACGGTGAGCCTTCATCTAATAAAGTGCTGATGCGGTCGCGTACAAATAATTTACCTCGGCCTTCGTGGCGCTCTTTGAGTGCAGCTCCACCGCCTAAACTAATTGTTGCAACTTTACTGTGTAAATCATCAACTAAAGCCGCCATGTTTTTATGATTTTGCACAAAAGTAGGATCGTGAGGATTAACGCTCGATTTTAATATCGTCATAATTTAATCCTTAGCGGCTTTCAGTGAATAGTTCGCGACCAATAAGCATACGGCGTATTTCTGATGTACCTGCGCCAATTTCGTATAATTTGGCATCACGGAGTAAGCGCCCGGTAGCGTATTCATTTATGTAGCCGTTACCACCTAATATTTGAATGGCATCAAGGGCCATTTTAGTGGCAAGTTCAGCAGCGTATAAAATAGCGCCGGCAGCATCTTTACGGGTGGTTTCGCCGCGGTCGCAGGCTTTTGCAACGGTATAAACATATGAGCGTGCTGCGTTCATCTGCGTATACATGTCAGCTACTTTGCCTTGAATTAACTGAAATTGGCCAATAGGGGTGTCAAACTGTTTACGCTCATGAATATAAGGTACAACTATATCCATACAGGCTTGCATAATACCAAGCGGGCCTGCAGCAAGTACTACTCGTTCGTAATCAAGGCCGCTCATAAGTACTTTAACGCCTTCGTTTAGGTTACCTAAAATGTTTTCTTCGGGTACTTCGCAGTTTTCAAACACCAATTCACAGGTGTTTGAGCCACGCATACCTAGCTTGTCGAGCTTTTGCGCAGTAGAAAAACCAGCAAACCCTTTTTCTACAATAAATGCGGTGATGCCTTTAGCACCAGCTTCTAAATCTGTTTTTGCGTAAATAACAAACGTGTGTGCGTCGGGGCCGTTGGTGATCCACATTTTATTGCCATTTAAAATGTACTTATCGCCTTTTTTCTCGGCTTTTAGTTTCATCGACACCACGTCAGAGCCTGCATTAGGTTCACTCATGGCAAGGGCACCAATGTGTTCGCCGCTGATCAGTTTAGGTAGGTATTTTTCTTTTTGTGCTTGGTTACCGTTACGGTTAATTTGGTTAACACACAAGTTAGAATGTGCACCATAGCTTAAGCCAATTGAAGCACTCGCACGGCTAATTTCTTCCATGGCGATTACATGCTCTAAATACCCTAAGCCAGCCCCGCCAAACTCTTCAGGAACGGTCATGCCCAGTACACCCATTTCGCCCATTTGTGGCCAAAGCTGATTAGGAAACGCGTTTTCCATGTCGGTTTGTTCTGCAAGCGGTGCTATTTCTTGGCTCGCAAAGCTATTGACGTGGTCGCGGATCATATCGGCGGTTTCGCCTAGGCCAAAGTTCATCTCTTTATAAAGTGAAATAGTGCTCATGATTCATTCCTGTTTGTGTGTTATCAGTGTGTTTTTATTTTTAAAATAGGCTACTCGTCTATTTTATTAAGCGTGTCTCTACAGCGACGCTCCGCTGTAACTAATTCCATAAGCACAACTTTTATGTCGTCCATTTGCTGAGAAAGGTCAGCTTTTTTTTCTGCAATTAAATCGAGCATAGTAACCAGCTGTTTAGCGCTTGATTTGTCAGCGTCGTACAGTTCAAACAAACGGCCTGTTTCGGCCAGCGTAAAACCTAGGCGTTTGCCACGTAAAATAAGTTTTAAGCGAACTTTGTCGCGTTTTGAATAAATACGGGTTTGGCCATTACGCTCGGGGGTAATTAAACCTTGGTCTTCGTAAAAACGAATCGAGCGGGTAGTAATGTCAAACTCTTTAGCTAAATCACTAATGCTAAAAGTTTGATCGTTACTGCTTGGTGCTTTAGCAGAGCTTGCAAAGTTTGTTTGATTATCTGGTTTCATAGTTGTGTTTACCTCATTCGAATAACTCCAATATAAGTGAAGTTTACGTAAAGGTAAAGCTCGATATGTTATGAAACAGTTTATAATGGAGTGATAGGGTGAAATGTTAAATTAAGTTATTAGTATTCAATTGGTTATTTTTGTTCTTGTAACTTATCTTCGCTATTGGAAAATAAACCTTACACTTTTAAAACTAAAAAATAAGCTGTTTTTAGTTGACGTTAGCGTAAACGTTAGTATTGTGTATGGGTATTAAATAATAAATGAATACTAAATTAATAGAGCAAATATTCTAACAACTATTTGCATAAAAATACAACGGAGTTAGTTATGACTTTAGAATCAGTGGTAATTGTAGCAGCTAAGCGTACGCCTATGGGCGGCTTTATGGGCGCATTAACCGATGCACAATCTACCGAGCTTGGCGCTACCGCCATTGCAAGTGCACTGGCACAAACTGGTTTAGCTAATGATGCAATAGATGAAGTAATTATGGGCTGTGTATTGCCAGCGGGCCTTGGCCAAGCGCCTGCTCGCCAAGCCATGTTAAAAGCAGGCCTTGCTCTGGGTACCGGTGCCACTACCATTAATAAAGTATGTGGTTCTGGTTTAAAAGCAGCCATGCTAGCAAACGACTTAATTAAAGCGGGCTCAATTAGCAGCGCAATTGCCGGCGGTATGGAAAGCATGAGCAACGCACCGTATTTTATCCCTAAAGCGCGTGGCGGTATGCGAATGGGCCACGGTGAAATTAAAGATCACATGATGAGCGACGGCCTAGAAGATGCTTACGATAACAAAGCAATGGGCTGTTTTGCACAAGACACCGCCGATGAATATGGCATTGGCCGTGAGCAAATGGATGCGTTTGCACTAGGCTCGCTAAGTAAAGCTAATACTGCAATTGAAAATGGCAGCTTTGAGAACGAAATTGCCCCGCACACCATCAAAACCCGTAAAGGCGATGTAACCGTATCGATTGACGAGCAGCCGGGTAATGCACGCCCAGAAAAAATTCCTAGTCTTCGTGCAGCCTTTAAAAAAGACGGCACAATTACGGCGGCTAATTCATCGTCAATTTCTGATGGCGGTGCAGCACTTATATTAATGAGCGAATCAAAAGCTAAAGCGCAAGGCTTAACACCACTTTGTAAAATTGTAGCGCACAGTACGCACTCTCAAAAACCTAGTGAATTTACGGTAGCACCTGTGGGCGCAATGAACAGCGTGCTTGAAAAAGCAGGCTGGGCAACTACTGATGTTGACCTTTGGGAAATTAACGAAGCGTTTGCCATGGTCACTATGCTTGCCATTAACGAATTAAAGCTTGATGAGAGCAAAGTAAACGTAAATGGTGGCGCGTGTGCACTTGGACACCCAATTGGTGCCAGCGGCGCGCGAATTTTAGTCACGCTTATTCACGCACTTAAAAACCGTGGCCTTAAAAAAGGAATTGCGTCTTTATGTATTGGTGGCGGCGAAGCCGTAGCCATGGCTGTAGAGGCTTACTAACAAAGCAGTTAATTAACTGACAGCAACTAAAATGCACCGTACTCATACTAATAACAAAACGGTGCCATTTTTTTAAAAGAACACACTAACAACAGGATTTACCCATGCACCAAGTTCCACTACTTATAAATGGCGAATTTGTTCAATCGGCTTCAAACGAGCTTATTGATGTAATTAACCCAGCAAACCAAGAAGTGCTTGCACAAGTTCCATGCACTACCGACTCAGAAATGGATGCAGCCATTGCCTCGGCCTCTGAAACGTTTAAAACGTGGAAAGATGTGCCGATTACCGAGCGTGCACGCATTATGATGAAATACGCGGCGCTATTAAAAGAGAACCACGATGAGCTTGCGACCATTATTTGCCACGAACTAGGTAAAACATTTGAAGATGCAAAAGGCGATGTATGGCGCGGTATTGAAGTAGTAGAACAAGCAGCTAACGCACCATCATTAATGATGGGCGAAACAATGGAAAACGTTGCCCGTAAAATCGATACTTACTCTTATATGCAGCCTCTTGGCGTTTGTGCAGGCGTTACTCCGTTTAACTTTCCGGCGATGATCCCACTTTGGATGTTTCCACTGGCTATTGTGTGTGGTAACACCTTTATTTTAAAACCGTCTGAGCAAGACCCACTTACACCTATGCGTTTAGCTGAGCTATTTATTGAAGCCGGCGCACCAAAAGGCGTATTACAAGTTGTACACGGTACAAAACCACAAGTAGATCGCCTACTAGAAGATAAAGCAGTACGTGCAATTTCGTTTGTAGGTTCGTGTGGCGTAGGTGCGTATATTTATTCTAAAGGCACACAAAACCTTAAACGCGTGCAAGCGTGTGTAGGTGCAAAAAATCACATGGTTATTATGCCAGATGCGAGTAAATCTCACGTTGTAAATAACCTTGTTGGCGCATCGGTTGGTGCCGCAGGCCAGCGCTGTATGGGTATTTCGGTTGCTGTGTTTGTAGGCCAAGCAAGCGAGTGGGTAGATGAAATAAAAGCAGGGTTTGAAAACGTACGCCCAGGCGTGTGGGATGATAAAAACGCTGCCTACGGCCCACAAACATCAAAAGCCGCAAAAGAGCGTATTTTATCGCTTATAGCAAGCGGTAAAGAGCAAGGCGCTACTTGTTTAATTGACGGGTCAAACTTCACAGTAGAGGGCTTTGAGCAAGGTAACTGGGTTGGCCCAACCTTATTTACCGATGTAACAAAAGAAATGGATTTATACAAAGAAGAAATTTTTGGTCCTGTGCTTGCCTGTATGTTTGTAGATACGCTAGAAGAGGCAATTGCCCTTATTAACGAAAGCCCATACGGTAACGGTACATCACTATTTACATCAAGCGGTGCTGTCGCTCGTAAATTCCAACACGAAATAGAAGTCGGGCAAGTGGGTATTAATGTACCTATTCCGGTGCCGCTGCCGTTTTTCTCGTTTACAGGTTGGAAAGGTTCGTTTTACGGCGATACTCACACTTATGGTAAGCAAGGTATACGTTTTTACACAGAAACCAAAACCATTACCTCACGTTGGTTTGAAGACGACATCGCTTCGGGTCCAAACATGAGCATTAATTTAAAATAAACACACTTAAAAATAATAAAGAAGGGCGCAAAGGCTAAACTCGCTGACAAGCAACTAGAACACACACATCAGCTTTTGCCGCTCTTCACACCTATCCCAATAGGGCACACTAACAACACAATTAAAGAGGTCTAACATGGACTTTAACTTATCAGAAGATCAACACGCCTTTGCAGAAACTGCACGCCAATTTGCCGAATCAGAACTTGCCCCACATGCAGCAAAGTGGGATCGCGAGCATATTTTTCCTAAAGAGTCAATTAAAGCCGCAGGCGAGCTTGGTTTTTGTGGTTTATACACGCCAGAGGAAGCCGGCGGCCTTGGGTTATCACGTTTAGATTCAAGCATTATATTTGAGCAGCTTGCTATGGGCTGTACTGCTACAACGGCCATGTTAACTATTCATAATATGGCGACCTGGATGGTAGCAAGTTTTGGTACCGACGCAGTTAAAGACACATACGTAGAAAAACTAGTAATGGGGGAACTACTTGCCTCTTATTGTTTAACAGAGCCAGGCTCGGGCTCAGATGCGGCATCACTAAAAACAAAAGCCGTACTTGAGGGTGATGAGTACGTTATTAACGGCTCAAAAATGTTTATATCGGGCGCAGGCGAAACTGAAGCATTAGTGGTCATGGCGCGCACCGGTGGCGAAGGCGCTGCGGGTATTTCGGCATTTGTAGTCCCAGCCGATGCACAAGGTGTTGAATACGGCAAAGCAGAAGAAAAAATGGGTTGGAACGCACAACCAACTCGCTTAATTAGTTTTGAAAATGTGCGTATACCTGCGCACAACTTATTAGGTAAAGAAGGCGAAGGCTTTAAATTTGCAATGCAAGGTTTAGATGGCGGGCGCATTAATATTGCAACGTGCTCAATTGGTACTGCACAAGCCGCGCTAAACACCGCAAAAGAGTACTTAAAAGAGCGCACTCAATTTGGTAAGCCACTGGCTGCGTTTCAGGCTTTGCAATTTAAAATTGCAGATATGAATACCGAACTTGTCGCTGCACGGCAAATGGTAAGGCTTGCGGCATTTAAACTTGATACCGGCGATAGTGAAAAAACCACCTACTGCGCCATGGCTAAACGTTTTGCGACGGATGTTGGCTTTACCGTGTGTAACGAGGCACTGCAAGTACATGGTGGTTACGGTTACATAAAAGAATACCCGCTTGAGCGCCATGTACGTGATGTGCGCGTTCATCAAATTTTAGAGGGCACTAACGAAATTATGCGCGTAATTATAGCGCGCCGTATTTTAGCTGAATCTGCAAGCGACGTTTTATAAGGAGCAAGTTATGTCACAATCAAAGCCATGTATTGAATTAACAACCGAAGGCCATGTTGCTATTTTAACTATGTCTAACCCGCCAGCTAATACCTGGACAAAAGACACCTTAATTGATTTAAAAAACAAAGTTAACGAGCTTAATAACAACAAAAATATTTATGCTTTAGTGCTAACTGGCGAAGGCGAAAAGTTTTTTAGCGCCGGTGCCGATTTAAACGTATTTGCTAGTGGCGATAAAGGCGTTGCTGCTGATATGTCGCGTGTGTTTGGTGAAGCCTTTGAAGCATTGACTAATTTTACAGGGGTATCGGTTGCAGCAATAAATGGTTATGCCATGGGCGGCGGGCTAGAAGTGGCGCTTGCATGTGATATACGCATAGCAGAAGAGCAAGCACAAATGGCATTGCCAGAGGCAAAAGTGGGCTTATTACCATGCGCAGGCGGGACACAAAATTTAGCATGGCTTGTAGGTGAAGGCTGGGCAAAACGCATGATTCTATGTGGCGAGCGCTTAAAAGCCGATAAAGCCCTACAAATAGGCTTAGTAGAAGAAGTAGTACCACAAGGTGAAAGCTTTGCAGCGGCGTTAAAACTTGCCAACCAAGTAAGCGAGCAAAGCCCAAGCTCGGTAGCTGTATGTAAAACACTAATTCAAAAAGGGCGCCATCAACCTATGGCCAGTGTATTACCACTTGAGCGTGAATTATTTGTTGGTTTGTTTGATACACAAGATCAGCAAGAAGGTGTAAATGCCTTTTTAGAAAAACGCCGCGCTAATTGGGTAAATGGCTAATGAGTAATTTAACGTTATTAAATAATGCCGACGACCCCGTGCTATTTGAAACGGCAATCGCAGAAAACGGTAGCTTAATTGGGCTTATTACACTCAACGTACCTAAAGCATTAAACGCCCTCAATTTTGACATGATCAAATTACTCGAGCCGCAGCTGCGCGCTTGGCAAGACGATGATGCAATCGCAATGGTTATTTTAAAAGGCGCAGGGGATAAAGCCTTTTGCGCCGGTGGCGATGTAGTAAGCCTGCATCATGCAATGGCGCAAGGTAAGCCAACAAGCCTAGTTGAAGAGTTTTTTACCCTTGAGTACAAACTTGATTACCTTATCCATACCTTTGATAAACCAATTCTAGTGTGGGGTAACGGCATAGTAATGGGCGGCGGTTTAGGCCTAATGGCTGGTGCTAGCCACCGCGTAGTAACTGAAACATCGCGCATTGCCATGCCAGAGCAAACCATAGGCTTATACCCAGATGTAGGCGGCAGTTACTTTTTGCATAAAATGCCACAAGGTGTGGGCCTATTTTTAGGGTTAACATCGGCCTCTATTAATTGTGAAGATGCACGCTTTGTATCGCTTGCCGATCACTTTATCGACAGCACAAAGTAC
The DNA here is from genome assembly GCF_005887365.1 of Pseudoalteromonas sp. S3785. Taxonomy (NCBI): domain Bacteria; kingdom Pseudomonadati; phylum Pseudomonadota; class Gammaproteobacteria; order Alteromonadales; family Pseudoalteromonadaceae; genus Pseudoalteromonas; species Pseudoalteromonas sp. S3785. The sequence continues at coordinate 15,859 of NZ_PNCT01000053.1, forward strand.
GATGCCATGCTAGCGCAAATTTTAGCTGCTAAGTGGGGCAAAACTCCAAGCTTAAATCATGAGCGTTTAACTAAATTATTAACCGATTTAGATAACCAATCTGCGCGAATGCCCAAAGGTAATATTAAAGCTAACTTAGCAACCATTCAAAAATTAGCTGAATTTAATACGCTACAAGAACAAGTTGATTTTATTTTAGGCCTAACTACTGACGATAAATGGCTGCAACGCGCCCAAAAGTCACTTAAGCATGGTTGCCCACTAAGTTGTGCTCTGGTTAGTGAGCAATTAAAAGCCAGTAAAGGCAAAAGCTTATTAGCGTGTTTTAAAATGGAGCTGGGTATGTCGGTACGCGCTGGCGAAGTTGGAGAATTTCAAGAAGGTGTAAGGGCGCTATTAATAGATAAAGACGGCGCACCTAATTGGCAGTACAAAACACTGAGTGATGTACCACAAACAATAATAGACAGCTTTTTTGCTAATCGCTTTGGCGAAAACCACCCACTCAATGGCTTACACACGCCATCACACACATAAAGGAAAGACGATGACTAAACTCAATATTGGTTTTATCGGCTTAGGTAATATGGGCGGCCCTATGGCGGCTAACTTAATTAAAGCCGGTCACACTGTTACGGCATTCGATTTAAACCAGTCGGTCTTAAATGAACTTGCAAGTAAAGGTGCACACGCAGCTGATAATGCAAAAGCATGTGCAAGCAATGCCGATATACTCATTAGTATGTTGCCCGCAGGCAAACATGTTAAATCACTTTATTTAGGCAATAACGACGATAGCGGCTTAATTAATGTGCTGAGCAAAAACACCTTAGTGATAGATTGCTCAACAATAGATGCCGATTCGGCGCGTGTGGTTGGCAGCGCACTTGGCGAGCAGGGTATTAGCTTTGTAGATGCACCGGTATCGGGCGGCGTTGCAGGCGCAGCGGCTGGCACGCTTACGTTTATTGTAGGGGGTAGTAAAGCTGCGTTTAATACCGCACAACCTGTGCTTAATGATATGGGTAAAAACATATTCCATGCAGGTGATATTGGCGCAGGGCAAGTTGCAAAAATATGTAACAACATGCTACTAAGCATTTTAATGGCAGGCACCAGCGAAGCACTGCAAATGGGTATAAATAACGGCCTCGATCCTAAAGTACTTAGCGACATAATGACCGCAAGTTCTGGCCGTAACTGGACGCTTGAACTTTACAACCCGTGCCCAGGTGTAATGGATACAGCCCCTGCAAGTAACGATTACAAACCCGGCTTTATGGTCGATTTAATGGCTAAAGATTTAGGCCTTGCCATGGAAGCCGCGCAGCAAAGTAATTCTTCAACCCCAATGGGGTCACTGGCTAAAAATTTATACACTATGCTACAGCATCAAGGTGCAGGCAGTGATGATTTTAGTGCCATTTTTAAACTGTTTTCTAAGTAGGAGCAAGGCGTGGAAATTAAAAATAACACGGTAGTAATAACCGGTGGTGCACAAGGTTTAGGCTTTGCAATGGCACAAAAGTTTGCCCTTATGGGCGCTAACATTGCACTTATAGATATGGCGCAAGAGTTATTAAACACAGCGTGCGAGCAGCTAACACAGCTGGAAGGTGTATCTGGCACTATTAAAGGCTACGCCGCAAACGTAACAGTTGAGAGCGAAGTAGAAAACGTATTTAATACCATTAATAGTGATTTTGGCCACATTGGTGTGCTTATAAACAACGCCGGCATTTTACGCGATGGCATGTTTATTAAAGCTAAAGACGGCAAAGTGGTTAAAAAAATGTCCCTTGAGCAATTTCAATCGGTGATTGATGTAAACCTTACTGGCGTATTTTTAGCAGGGCGAGAAGCTGCAAGCCACATGATTGAATCAGGCAAAGGCGGTGTGATTGTGAATATGTCAAGCGTAGCGCGCGCAGGTAACATAGGCCAAACAAACTACGCAGCATCAAAAGCTGGCGTAGTGGCACTTACCACCACATGGGCTAAAGAGCTTGGCCGTTTTGGTATACGAGTAGGCGCTATTGCACCAGGTGTAATAAGCACCGCCATGACCGACGCCATGAAACCCGAAGCCAAACAGCGCATGCTTGCAGTCACGCCCGTAGGGCGCTTAGGTGAAAGCGACGAAATTGCCCATACTGCACAATACATAATTGAAAACGACTTTTTTACCGGCCGCGTGGTTGAAATAGACGGCGGTATTCGTTTGTAATTTGTCAGCTCTCATTTTAATTATTGGAAGCACAGCTCAAACGAGTTGTGCTTTTTTGTTTTAAATAGGGGAGGTTTGTAATCTTGAAAAAGGGCTAACAACCCCGTTAGCACCTTGTTGTAGTACATGCGTATAAATCTGTGTAGTACGTACATCACTGTGACCTAACTGTGTTTGTACTGTACGTATATCAGCGCCGCTTTGCAGCAAGTGCGTAGCAAATGAGTGGCGCAAAGTATGTGGGGTAACGTGTTTGTTAATTTCAGCTTTTGTTGAAGACAGTTTAACTGCCTTTCTTACCCCTGAATGATCTAAGTGATGGCGTCTTATTTCTCCTGTTTCAGGGTCCGTACTTAATTTATGTGATGGGAATAGAAACTGCCATTGTAAAGACTTATTAGCGCTTGGGTATTTTTTACTAAGTCGATGAGGCATCCATACGCCGGCGTACGCATCATTTTTTAAATCTAACTGTAAATATTCATCAACTTGAATTATTTGATTTCTTAGCATTGGTATTAATTCTTCAGCAAGTGTCACAATACGATTTTTATTACCCTTGCCGTTCCAAATGCGTATGTTTTTATAGTCGAAGTCAATATCTTGAACTCTTATTTTTACTGCCTCCATCAGCCGTAAACCACTTCCATATAGCAGGCTTGCTATCAAATAATGTCGTTTATTTATATTTCTAAAAAATAGCGACACCTCAGTTTGTGTAAGTACGACAGGAAGTTTCTGTTGGCGGTTACTTTTAACGAAGTTTAAATCTAATGAGAGCTCATTTTTTATAATATGTTTATATAAAAAAGCAAGTGCATTTAAAGCGGTTGCTTGTGTTCTCGCTGCCACTTTTTTAGTGACTGTTAAGTAATTTAAAAATATTTCAACTTCATTATTGCCCATGCTGGTAGGGTGCCGCTTATTATGAAAATGGATATACGCAGTAATCCAAAATATATAAGTTTCAATAGATTTTTTAGCGTAGTGATGGCTATACATATAGTTGATAATACTATTAAGAAAAGGGGATTTAGTTTTCATTTTAAATCTCAATTAACTGTATTTATATACAGTATTGGCGTTTTTCCTCCTAAGTCAAGAAATGAGGACATTTTCCTCTTTTCTGCATTTTAATAAAAGAACAGCCTGACTTAAAGTTTAAAGCTGGCAATGTGTTACAGGATTTGTTATTAATATTAAAAATAATTAAGAGGACATACATTATTCATAAAAAGAGGAAAGTGTCCTCTGATAAAGTTGTTATGTTTCTAAATCGTACTCATTGCGTACCACGCGAGTGTGAGTTATAATTTTAATAGTCTATAAGGAGAATTTTGATGAAGACTTCTCAGTATATTAAAGGTTTATTTATGAAAATTTTTGGTAATTTGTTTACTACTAAACAAGATTTTACTCAAAGAGTAATGACTAGGTACGAGAAAAATACCCCTACTTCCAATCTAGCTAAGTCTTTATTTTCTGGTGAAACAAAGGAAAGCATAAATGCAAGGTTTGCAAAAGCTAAAAAAGCAGTGGAAGAGGCTTATTAGTAGAAAGGTGAAAACTTCTTATAATAAAGTATATGAGCAACTTGTAGATAATGATAACGACCTTGTAGGTCAAATTGCTTATTGCATATACAAACAAAGCAAGCAAAACTTTATAAAGCAATATAAAGAACTCCACAACAAAGATGTTTCTCAGACTGACTTAGACTCTCATGTGCATTGTTCTGAGTTACCAAACCTCCCTTTATATAAAGATAAAGCTAAACGTATAATGGACACACTTTCCTTGCAAATCCTGACAGAAAAAGAAGCGGACATGACCAAAGTGTTTGAAAAAAATCTTATTAGTCTGCTTAAAAACCACGATAAACGTAGCTGGATAAGGAGACATTTTTCAGGTGGGTTCAGTGGTCTTGTTGGTAACACTCTAACAGCAGTTCTTCTAGCAGGTACTCTTTTCTATTTCTCATCGGACGACACAAAAGCACAAGTGAATTCGTCTGCTAAGGCCAATATAGTCTCTGGTGTAGCTAAGCTTGTAGGCGTAGAGATTGAGATAAAACCCTAGTCTAGATAGAAACATAACAAGTCAATTAAGCAGGACTTTCAAAAGTTTGCTGTTTCGTTCCTCAACATTATAGCAAACCATTTCAAGCCTCTTATTGAGACGTTATGTATTACAGGAAGTATGCCGCTATGATTCAACCTTTTTTTGATTTTATGGAAAAATTTGCTACTGATTTTTCGTGGCGAAGATTGATTATATTTTTCACTTTGATAGTTATTATCGGTTTTTCATTCTTTTTTTATGAGTCGCAAACTTTTAATAACGAATTAACCACATACGAACGTACGGTAGCCTTATTAGAAAAAACAAATAAGTTAGATCATAAAGATAAAGTAGCAAAACAAGCTTTAGAAAACATTCATAGAGGGTTGGTTGAGATAACTTCTAATAAAAGTACAGACGCAAGTTTAGACTTTAAAGTCCAACAAGAAGTTAAACAGGCTATCGCAGGTTCAATCATTTGGATATTATTAGCTCTTATTATGGCACCTCGCGCATTTCGAGAAGATAATAAAGACGACATATTTGGTGTTATTGGTTGCCTAGTTATAGGTATATTTACTGGCTCCATTGGCTATTTTTTACCAATAAATTGGAGTGATTGGATTCTGTTTGGGTTATACCCTGTGGGCTTTAATCTTTTATTATTTATATTATTTGCTGCTTACGGAAATCGAGGTAAGTAATACATAACAAGTCGTTTAAGCAGGACAAATAACAGTTGGCTTTTGCTCCTGCGTCGCTAATTTTAGCCAACATATTATTTGCCTCTTAACGAGGCGTTGGTATGACTCCCACTGTCAAGTTAAACACACTGATCCTTGCCTAACTTCTTAAGCCATAATTACTTCAGCTCGAATTAGAGCGAGTTAATACATAGGATGAAGCAAGTAATGTCGTCGGTTATCTTGCTGATATTCGTTGGTTATTACTATTTCTAGTAACAGAGCAGACCTTACTTATTCCGTCGTGGCACCTGTCTTCAGTCTATGTTCGTGGTTCAATACAGCGTTAGCTGCATTGCCATCCTAACGCCGTCGGTGGTTGTGCCACACCCGATGCTTGATCCCATGCATTAACTCTAATTCGTTTATCATGCGGGTACTCTTGCCAATCTAAATTTTGCGTTCACTGGCGTAAGTACCACTTCTTTTGCAATGGCCCATATGTATGCAATCATTTCTCGGGCAATGGCGGTGACAACCAGGTTGTAGTGTTTTCCTTTGGCTATCATTTTTTTATTAAAAAAATAAAATAGACACCCATCTTAAATTTTGCTCTTTTTAAAATTGAAGACTACGTTTTAATCAGTGTAAAAAACAAGAAGGGTGTCTTATGGCAATTGCAAGAAAGCGACAAGTAAGTTTGGTTGATACAAAATACTACCATTGTATTTCACGGTGTGTTCGTCGTGCTTTTTTGTGTGGAGAAGACCGTTTTACTGGTCAATCTTACGAGCATCGACGAGGGTGGGTTGAGGATAAGTTGCTTGAATTAGCTAAGGTATTTTGTATCGACGTGTGTGCTTATGCCGTTATGAGTAATCACACGCACTTAGTACTGTATGTAGATGATAAAAAAGCGAATAGGCTAAATGATAAAGCGATTATTATTCGCTGGCATAAACTCTGTAAAGGAACATTGTTAACACAAAAATACATACAGGGTGAAAAGCTAAGTAAAGTTGAACTTATCTTTTTTAATCAAACAGTAAAGCAATACCGAGAGCGCCTATCAAGTATCAGCTGGTTTATGCGGTTGTTAAATGAAAACATTGCTCGCAGAGCAAATAAAGAAGATAACTGCACAGGGCGATTCTGGGAGGGAAGGTTCAAATCGCAAGCATTACTAGATGAAGCAGCACTTGCAGCGTGTATGGCCTATGTCGATTTAAATCCCATTAGAGCTAAAATGGCTAACAAACCAGAAGAGTCAGACCATACCAGTGTACAAAATCGCTTAACATGCGCGGCAGAAGGTAAACAACCTAAGCAGTTACTACGTTTTGCAGGTATGCCACGTCAGATTATGCCTAAAGGGCTGCCGTTTGAGCTTAAATCGTACCTTGAACTCGTTGAGCTAACAGGGCGAATAATGCGAGAGGATAAGCTTGGGCATATAAATAATATGACCATTCCTTTGTTAGAAAGGCTTAATATATCGCCAGAAAACTGGTTAAAACTTACCACACAATTTACGCGCGTATTTCATGGTGCAGTAGGGAAGCCCACTTCACAAGCAAGTTACTGTGAAAATTTAAAGCGCAAACGGCGTTCAAATATTAACAATTGCGAAAAGCTACTCGCATAAATTAAAAATTACTCAGTAAAAATTAAAACTGCAATCTTGCAGTTATTATCATGCGTGTAATTCAGGTTTGAGAATGCCACTGACTTATTTATTGGATGTCAAATTTAATAATTATGAGATTTAATAATTATTAAAAACGCCAATTAAAACAATATCAAACACTTCAATCTTCTGTGTAAAAATACAGTAATCAATTGAACCAAAATAGGAACTCAGCTATGGTTTGTTAATCAATAAAAACAAATTTAATAACGAGTTAATTTACAGGCTCATCATATGCCTAAAAGGGAGTTTTAAACAATGAAGCTTTTTCTAATACCATTATCAATCGTTGTTCTTTGTTCTTGCGCTACAACATCAATTCCAGAAGCTACAAAAACGGAAATGGATAGTGATATAAAAAGATATCTAAATTATAGGAATCAGAAAGCTTATGCAGTTGCCGTGGAAAAAGACGGCGCATGGGTAAGTGGCTATGGGTATGGATATCCGAATCAAGAACTCGCCAACAAAAGAGCTTTACTAGAGTGCGAATTACAAAAACATTCTCGTAAAATTAGTGCAGACTGTTTTGTTCTTTATGAAGATGGACGTAGAAAAAACGGCATATAACAAAATGCTAAACACGTTCACTGGGACAGTAACGCAGCGGCTCTTCGCAATTATGCAGCTACGTCACTGCTCGTTAGCTTTACAAGGAATATTTGGTGTTTAATAGGATAAAAGTAGCGATGTCAAAGGGGGTTTGGCAAGCTTTGGCGGTAATCATAGTCATGCTATTAGCTGGGCCAGAAATAATGGTAAGTATTGAACTTATGGCCATGGTCGAAGTGCTTGGGGCTTCTACCTTTGTAGTGATGTATCTCTCAGGTATTAAGCTGTTTTTCTCAAAGGTTTGGGATAAATATAAAAATTTTGAAAAACATTCTTTTTTCTTTTTCCCAACTTTTCCTGTTTTAAAAAAAATGCCATCACTGATAGTTCATTCTATTCCTGAGCGGACTGTGGTTTTAGGACTTATTACGTTTATTACTGTTGCAATGTCAATATTTTACATACAAATTTTAATTTAGTTTAGTAAAGCTAAGTAGCACTCTGAATCAACTTTGCTAAATATACGCTTGAGCTTATAAGCCCTTTAGTCGCTATACCCACCAGCGCGCTTATTTTTAAATAAGTGCGCTGGTTTTAATTACATAGCTGGTTTTAAAGTAAGCTTTACTACCCTAATAGTTCTTTTCTTACTATTTCAGCGCCTTTGCTCAATGCATTAAGCTTAGCGTTTGCAACTTCGCGCGAAAGTGGCGCCATGCCGCAGTTTGTGCAGGGGTAGAGTTTGTCGGCATCTACAAACTGCAGGGCTTTGCGTAAAGTAGCGGCTACTTCTTCGGGTGTTTCTATTTCATTGGTGGCAACATCAATAGCGCCTACCATTACTTTTTTACCACGAATGAGTTCGAGTAAATCCATAGGTACGTGCGAGTTATGACACTCAAGTGAGATAATATCAATATTTGATTGCTGTAATTTAGGAAAAGCTTCTTCGTACTGCCGCCATTCATTGCCCAATGTTTTTTTCCAATCGGTGTTAGCTTTTATACCGTAGCCGTAACAAATATGCACTGCGGTTTCGCATTTTAACCCTTCAATTGCGCGCTCTAAACAGGCAATGCCCCAGTCGTTTACTTCATCAAAAAATACATTAAACGCGGGCTCATCAAATTGGATAATATCTACGCCTGCGGCTTCGAGTTCTTTGGCTTCTTGGTTGAGTATTTTAGCAAATTCCCACGCTAGTTTTTCGCGACTTTTGTAATGGTCGTCATATAGTGTATCTATCATGGTCATGGGGCCGGGTAGTGCCCACTTTATAGGTTGGTTAGTTTGCGAGCGCAAAAACTTAGCATCTTCTACAAATACGGGTTTTTGGCGGCTAACAGGGCCCACTACGCTTGGTACACTTGCATCGTAACGGTCGCGTATTTTTACGGTTTTTCGTTTTTCAAAATCAACACCGTTAAGGTGCTCTATAAATGTAGTTACAAAATGTTGGCGTGTTTGCTCGCCATCGCTCACTATATCAATACCAGCGAGTTGTTGTGAGTGGAGTGCAATGCGCAAGGCGTCATTTTTGCCTTCAATCAGTTCATTGTTTTCAAGCTTCCACGGCGACCAAAGAGTTTCTGGCTCTGCAAGCCATAAGGGCTTTGGTAAACTGCCTGCGGTAGAGGTAGGTAATAATGTTTTCATAATAAGAGTGACCGTTTTTTAATAAAGTTAGACGTTTGCCGTTGTTAATTGCTCAAGTACCGATTTATACGGTTTTATAAAATGCTCTTCGGCAAATTTACCTTGTTCTGCGGCTAATTTACTGCGTTCATCTCTGTCGTAAATAATTTGCGTGAGTGAATGGTCGGCATTTTTTAAATTAGGCTTAAAGGCATTACCCGCTTTGGCATTGGCGTTGTATATTTCTGGGCGATAAATTTTTTGAAATGTTTCCATTGTGCTAATGGTGCTTATTAGCTCAAGGTTGGTGTAATCGTTTAGTAAATCACCAACAAAAAACAATGCAAAAGGGGCTGCGCTATTAGCAGGCATAAAGTAACGCACCTGTAAGCCCATTTTTTTAAAGTATTGCTCTGTTAACGAGGATTCGTTTGGTTGGTATTCAATGCCTAATATAGGGTGCTCGTTAGCGGTGCGGTGATAGGTTTTGTTATCTGACACACTTAAGCAAATTACCGGTGGCTTTTTAAAGTGCTGTTTATAGGTGTTTGAACTTACAAACGACTGAAACAACTTGCCATGTAACTCCCCAAAATTATCAGGAATACTAAATTGCGCTTTATTTTTATTATGTTGCTGAAGTAACACGCTAAAGTCGTAGTCACGTACGTACGATGAAAAGTTATTACCAACAATACCTTCTATGCGCTTATTTGTTTTGTTATCAACAATATTTGTTTTTAATATTTCTATAGAAGGAAAGCGTTGGCTGTTTTCATCTAAACTAATATCTACAGAAATAATCTCAAGCTCAAGGTTGTAGCGCTCACCGGTGGGGTTATCCCAATTAGCAAGGGTGTTAAAGCGGTTGTTGATCATATTGAGCGCTTTTTTTAAGTTTTGTTGGCGGTGCTCGCCTCGTGCTAAGTTTGCAAAATTAGTGGTAATACGGGTGTTTTCAGCGGGGTGGTAGTTTTCATCAAGGCGCTGACTTTTAATATTAAATGTAATGTTTTTATTCATGGTGACTCTATCCATTTTGTATATTTAAAACCTGAGCCTTTGGTGTGCTCAAAAGATGGTTTTGTAATAAACAGGCTTAATGCTTATAAGCGCTGGCCGATGGATAATTTATACGCTGATCGGTGTTTTAATAAAAACGGTTTAATTTCACATAAAACATGAGTTTGATTCATTTATAAAAATCAATGCTGTTACTGAGAGAACATATCTCTGTGTTTGAGCATGTAAAACAATTGCGCAGCATCTAAATTTTAGATGTTTAGATGTCTAGGTGGATTTGTTGTGGTGAATTCATGTTGGGCATTAATAAAATTCAGGCATGGCCGTAACCCTTATTTTAATTAGGGCTTAGTATTACCGTTTTAAAATTACTGTCATTTTTAAAGGCGTGTTATAGCCAGTTATTCATTATAATAGCGGTAAAATGGGGTTTATTTTTAATGCAACAACTAAAAGAATACCTGCAGGCATCTATGTGTTGTTCATCTACGCTTAGTTACACTGATTTAACTAACTTGATAATAATAAAGATGATAATGCACGGACGTTTAAATAAATGAATAAACTAAAAAATCTCATTACACAATTTATAGTGGCAATGCAAAAACGACCAGGGCTATTGGCTGTATTGGCGTTTTGCTCAGGTGTTGCAAGCTATGTAATGGTTGATAGAAAAGAGTCGTTCTCGCAGGTTATTGCTATCGTTTTACTTATTAGCTGGTTTTGGTTGATTATCGATAATTGGCTACGCGATAAAGTAGAAGAGCGTTTTGGGGTGGCGGTATCTCCCAATGTAATGCGCTTCGCCCTGCAAATGGTGCAGCAAGAAAGCCTATTTTTTGCATTACCATTTTTTTTAGCGGTTACGCAATGGGAACACCCACAAGCACTTTTTACATCGCTGATTGTTTTGTGTGCATTAATATCGGTAATAGATCCATTTTACTATAAAAAATTAGCTAAAAACCGCACACTATTCACAGTATTTCATAACTTTGCATTATTCGTGGTTTTACTTGTTACCTTGCCTATTTTATTAAACCTAACCACGAGCCAAAGTTTAGCCATTGCACTTGTAACCTCTGTGCTAATTACTTTACCTAGCTTAGCAAACTTAATGCCTGATGCGCGCTGGTGGCGTTTTCCTATTTTAGTTTTAATTTTATGCGCAATAAGTGCTGGAGTTTGGCAGCTTCGCAGTTTTGTACCGCCGGCAGCCTTGCGTTTAACCGATATTACCTTGGCACACAAGATAGATGTAGAGCATAAAAAACCGTTAGGCAGCATTGATACTCTTGATTTATGTACACTTCATCGTGAAGGGCTGTACACGTGGACCGCAGTAAAAGCGCCACGAGGTTTAAACGAAAAGATATTTCATGTATGGATACACAATAAAAAAGAGATTGATAGAATTACGCTCAAAATTAATGGTGGGCGAAAACAAGGCTACAGAGCATGGACGCATAAAGTAAATTTTCCGCATAATGCTCAAGGTAAATGGCAGGTAAAAGTGGTAACCGAGTCGGGGCAACTTATAGGGCTTACGAAATTTATTGTTACACCTTAAGGCTATAAATAAACTGATAAACAAATTTAAATTTGATACGCTATTTTTAAATTACTTAATGGATGAGTGTTATGAGCATTGCTTTAGATATTTTTATATGGCTAATGATAGAAACCATTTTAGGGTTTATTTTGTACTCTACCGGCTGTGCAATTTTAAACGTATTCACCTTTGGTAAGTTTAAAGCTGATATTAAAGATTATGTGAGCTTTAAGGCAAATAAAGCTAAAAATGTTTACTTAATATGTTTACTTGGTTTTGGCTTTTACGCAGCGTTAATTGGTTTTGTTGCTTATATAAACCAATAACTTAGGTTTATAAGTATATGAAGTTTAATAAGCTATTGGTTATAGCGGGGCTTTTAAGTTTTATAGCGTCACTTTTACATATTGCCTGTATTTTTGGCGGCCCTGATTGGTATCGCTTTTTTGGTGCTGGCGAACACATGGCGCAGTTGGCTGAGCAGAGAAGTACGTATCCTACCTTTGTTACTTTAATTATATCAGCCATACTTGCTATATGGGGCTTGTATGCGCTCTCTGGCGCAGGTGTTATTTTAAAGCTGCCTTTATTAAAAACGGCTTTGGTATTAATCACTGCAATTTATTTAGTGCGCGGTATTGCAGGTTTAACCATACCTTTTTTAACTACCAGCCAAGCCATTCATCATAACTCTATGCAGTTTTGGATTATAAGCTCAGTTGTATGCAGTATTTATGGGCTGTTTTATTTATTAGGTACGCTTAAATATCTTCGCACAAATACATAATACCAATCCGCAATAATATTTAATCATTTTGCGGGGCTAAACGTGTCGCTATCTGCGTTAAAAAATTCTCATTTAGAACAACTAAATAGCGAATTTTTTGCCTTGCTATCAACACGTTTATCTATCCTCAAAATAGATCACTTACCTATGCGGATTGGTATAATTAATGTTATTTACTGATGTAAGGAGTCGTATGAGTCACGATCACAGCCATCATATTAGTCATTATAACCGTGCATTTGCTATCGGTGTTTTACTCAATCTTATCTTTGTATTAATAGAAGCAGGCTATGGCTTTTTTGCTAACTCATTAGCGCTTTTAGCCGATGCAGGGCATAACCTTAGCGATGTTGTCAGTTTATTGCTCGCATGGGGCGCCAATGTGTTAGCTAATAAAGCGGCAACTAACAAACGTACCTTTGGTTATAAAAAATCTACCGTATTAGCATCGTTATTGAGCTCTGTTTTACTTATAGCTGCACTTATCAGCATAGCTTGGCACGCGATTGAGCGTTTTAATAATCCTCAGCCGGTTACCGGCATGACGATTATTGTGGTTTCGCTTATTGGTGTAGTTATTAACACATTAACTGCATTGTTGTTTGTACAAGGGCAAAAGCACGATTTAAATATTAGAGGTGCTTTTTTACATATGGCGGCCGATGCTGCGGTGTCTCTAGGTGTGGTTATTGCCGGCATTGTTATTTTATTTAAAAACTGGCAGTGGGTGGACCCTGTTGTAAGTTTGAGTATTGTAGTGATTGTGTTTATTGGCACATGGGGATTATTTAAAGACTCGCTCAATTACGCCACCGATGCCGTCCCTAAAAATATTAGTATAGAAAAACTAAAGCAGTATTTTTTAAGCATTGAGCATGTTGAAGGTGTGCATGGTTTACATGTGTGGCCACTAAGTACCACAGAGTCTGCGCTTATTGTTCACCTAGTAACAGAGAACAACGCATTAAATAACGACTTTTTAATTGAAGTACAGCACCATTTACATGACCACTTTGATATTGAACATGCCACCATTCAGGTTGAAAGCAGCCAGGGGAGCGAAGGTTGTATGTTTAACCATGGGCATGCCCATGATTAAACGTTGATTAGTTTTAAAAAATCAACCCTGATAGCTTGTAACAACTTAACGAAAAAATAAGTAGTAGCACGGGTAATATAACTACATTTAAAAGTGTTGAGTTGGTGTATTTGCCCATTACCGTTTTTTGGTTAACTAACCACACCAAATACGCGGTAATTATGGGCAGTAGTAATCCATTTGCAGCTTGTGCAAATATAATCACCGCAACAGGGTCAAGCCCCAATGAAGCCACAAAAGCACCAAAAGCTAAAATAGTAATGGCGACTGTTTTAAAACGGCTGTTACTCATTTCGCTTGACCAGCCAAGCATGCCACATACAGCATACGCGCCAGCTAGTGGGGCTGTTATTGCGCTGGTTAACCCTGCAGAAAATAAACCAATAGCAAAAAAGTAGTGCGCTGCTTCGCCAAGAAGTGGCTCAAGTTGTACGGCCATATTTGCTGCACTAATTTTACCGGCATCGGTGCCATAAAAGGCAACAGATGCGGTTGATAAAATGGCAAGGGTGATCACACCACCGAGCGTAATAGATAAACCTGTGTCTAAATTAGTTTGTTTAATAACAGTGTCTTTATCACTTTTAGAATGATCTTGCGCTGCTAAAACACCAGAGTGCAAAAATAAGTTATACGGCACTATGGTTGTGCCAATTAGGGCAAGTACTGTTGTAATTGAGCCACTTGGCATTGTAGGTATAAACCCAGTAAGTACCTGAGTAATGGGTGGCGCAGCCATAATTAATGTAGATATAAATACCAGGCTCATAAGGATCACCAGCAGTATTAATGCGTTTTCTACCACCTTGTGCTTACCACTGTATAAAAGAATGGCACTACATACAGCAATTACGGGTGTCCATATTTGTGCACTTACCCCTGGGAAAATACCAACGAGCCCCATACTTGCACCACTGAGGTTTCCGGCTTCATAAGCAGCGCTGCCTACACCAATTGCACTTATTACTAAAAAGCTAGCAAGTGCTTTAAGATAAGGGGTTTTAATGTGAGCACGTAACGCTTGCGCTAAATCTTGCCCTGTTGCTACGCCTAATCGAGCAGCCATAGACTGCAACAAAATAGTGGCCATAACCGAAAAGAGTAATGTCCAAATTAATGCAAATCCAAAGTTTGCACCGGCAACACTTGCCGTGGTGATTGTTCCGGGGCCAATAAATGCAGCTGTTACAAGTAATCCTGGGCCAAATCGCATACTGTTACCTTAATATTTGCTTTTAAATTTAGAACAACGTTTTATTACGTTGAACCTAGATTGCTGCCACTATATGTGCCATGCAGCGAGAGCCCCACCTTGGCTAATTTTTATAACAGGGTTATCAAAAAGCCGCGTAGGATACCAACTTATAAATAGATTTAAAGAGCCAAATGTTTACTTGCTGGTAAATTACACAATACGCTTAAATTGTATTTATATTTCAGCAATGTGCATAATCTATCCTACCCATAGATTGTAATACGAGCAAATAACGGTACATTTAAAAGTGTGAGCTATTTGCTAACCCTGCCGGGTCTGTAGACTTTTCAAGGTTAAAATTGCAGTAACCTATTTGGTATTTAGGTAAGTGTTTGAGCAGGCTTCGAAATCCTTTCGCGGTTTTTATTTATTATTACATGAATATAAGAGATTAGAATAACTTAGCCGCAGTTATTTAGGGCACTGGGCTTCACACTTCACGCTGCGATTAAATAGCCCCTAGTTTGAACTAATCTTAATCCGCAAAGGTCATCAAAGTTCAATCAAAATATGTTGTTATTTAAATGATCCTTTTCTTTTGATCTAACAAGACTTAATCCATAAAGTGTAATAAGTTTTTAAATAAAGAGGCATTTATGAAATTTTTAGTTTTTTTAGGCACCATCAGAGATAGCACGCCACCTAAGCCAGCTCGGTTAGGTGAACGCGTGGCTAAGTCGTGCCTTGAATGTTTAAACGAGCGTTACAGCGAGCACGAGTTTGAGCTTATAGACGCGCTCGATTTTCCTTCTGAGGATGTATTTAAGCCTCATTTTGCCTATGCAAAAAGCCAAGCTCCTGAACATTTAACAGCTTTAGCAGATAAAATTAGTCAAGCTGATGGCTATATAATGGTAAGCCCAGAGTACAATCATAGTATGAGCCCAGCATTAGCTGATTTATTAAATCATTTTGGTAGCTCGTTGTTTTCGTATAAGCCAAGCGCTATTGTCACCTATTCGGCAGGGCAATGGGGAGGGCTTAGGGCAGCAATTAGTTTACGCACTTTTTTATCTGAGCTTGGGTGTTTGCCGGTTTCAGCGATGATTCATATACCTAAGGCGCAAGAGCGACTAAATAACGATGGCTCAACGTGTGAGAGCGAAGATAAAAAATCTTGGTTTAATTATTATTCGCGTACTTTTAGCCAACTTATGTGGTGGGCACAGGCGTGCAGTCAGCAGACTAAACGTGTCGATCCTCACAGTATGCTTAAAAGCTTTAAGACAGATCCATCTGAGCGAAACGCACCTTAATGTTGTAACAAGGTGCGATTTATATGGTTACTGTATTTATATACAGTATATTGATCGGTTAAAACAACAAGCTAATTGATAAGCGGGCTGTGCGAGGTTCAATTGGATGAAAGTGGTTATCTTCAACACCTTGCGCAGGCTCGCCCGGTAGGCGCGAAGCGTAGTAGTAATCTATATCGTGATCGGTACTGTTAAATAAATTGAGTAGTTCTAGGTCGATTTTCCAGTGCGTTTGTTTATAGCTAATAGCACTATTGACTACCGTTAATGGGTTTGACCGTTTATCACCGTCATCCGTTAATGTACGTTTACCAATATGGCGTACTCTAATTGATGACTGCCATTGATCACTTATATGCCAGTTTAAACGTGTACTTGCTACTACCGGCACAGCCCCTTCTATGTAGTTATTTTTGTCATTAATATCTAAGCGAGAATGCGTAAACGAGGTTTCTAAATCAAGACTAAACTTGTCGTTTATCCAATAATAAGCACTTAGCTCTAACCCATAACGTTTAGATGCATCACTTGGCTCTGTATTACCGGCATCCCCCACAAATAATAGCTCTGAGTCGAGGGTTAACCACCAAAGTGCAGCCGATATATTATATTTTTTATCATCAGCAAAGCGTAATCCAATTTCAGCGCCTTCACTTTTTACTAATAGGTCGACTTGCTGTGCCGGTTCTTCTGTAATTGGGTCAATTGTAATTGTAGAGCCTCGTGCATCGTTAGAATGAAATGATTGACCCCAATTAGCATAGGCAGCGAGCAAATCAGTGAAACGGTAATTTAAGCTTGCTTTAAAATTAATTAAATCATCGTTTGTTTTACCTGAGTTTACAGCAGTAATACTAGTAACGTTTGTGTCAAAATAGTCGTACCTTACACCCGCGGTAGCCTCAAATTTTGGTGTAAGTAAAAATTTAGACTCCCAATAGGTTGAGTAACTAGTTTGCTTGAGTGCGTCTTGCCTTACTGTACTGAGTCGTTTTCTGGCTTTTGTGTTATACAGCCCTACGTTATCAATGTCATCGTGGCGAAGCTCAATCCCTGCAGTATGTTGCATGTTTATAGCTGGTGTTTGCGTGTCGAATTGATAGCTTACATGGGTGCCATAAATACTGCGGCTATCTTGCTGATTAAATTGATCGCCATTAATTGGATCATTTAAAAAGTAACTAAAATTAGAATACAGGTTTAAATCGTAATTGATAATATAAGCGCTGGCTTGAACATGCCCGCTTTGCCAGTTAGTTGATAAACTGTAACGGCTAGAATTGCCACCAAGGGTTGTATCAAGCGAGCCTAATTGATTTATTAAACCTTGCGTTACAGCCCGCTTAGGAATTTGATCGGCTGAGTTCCATGTATTGTCATAAGCCATTGCACTTATTGAAAGCTCCCCATTTAACGCTTTACCGATATAGCGTAAGAGGGCATTTTTTTTATTCACGTCTTCGTTTATTTTGTCCCATGGGCCGTCGTAACCTTGCCATTCAGCTGCTGCAATGAGCCTGCCTGTTTTTAGGTTTGTAGAGCCAAGTACTACAGCACGCTTATAATTATCTTCTCCTATGCTAAGCTCGATTTGTTGATGCTTTAAATTGTCAGCCAATTTAAACTGTGCACTCCCAGCACTTGAAAAGTCACCTTGTGACGCACTGTATGACCCTTTTTGATAATTTATAGTTGAAATAGCTTCTGGGATAATAAAATTAAGATCGGTATAACCTTGGCCGTGACCATGGCTTCGCATATTGATAGGCATGCCCTCAATGCTGGTGGCAAAGTCGGTGCCATGATCTAAATTAAAGCCTCTAATAAAATATTGATTCGCTTTTCCAGAGCCACTGTGCTGAGTGACTGCCATACCCGGTATAAGCTCTAACATTTCAACGCTTCTGAGCATCGGGCGTTGCTGTATTTCACCTTGGCCAATAATGCCGCTCGAGGCACTTATAGAGTTACCAATTAATCCATCTCTATGCCCATACACTGTAATGGTTTCAATATTTGCGTAGCTAGCTGTGCAATAAAACGCGCTTATTGAAAGTATGACTACATTTTTCATGACTAAAATCCCTATGTATTGCTATCTATAATAAGCTGATAGTTTAAATACGGCTTAGCGGGTTAATTGGATGCGGTATTTGTTAAAAAGGTGTATTAGTTGTTGTGAATGTTGTGTGTGATCTCGCCTATAAGCATAGGTAAAAACAGCTATCGGGCTATTGTAATCTGCCTATATAACACTAATAATCATCTGGCTAACTCACTAATTAACGAAAACGACAAAGAGCCTGTATTGAAAGCCAAAGAAATTCGTAATTTTTATATTAACGAAGAGCAGTCTATTTATTTGCTCTCTCACCGGGATGCAAAAAAACATCGTCAATGGCTTAATATTTGTATTAAGCAATTGACCGCACTTGGCTATAAAAATGTTGAGATGATTGGCTCAGGCGCGTTTGGGTTTGTATTTGCTGGCACTGACGAAAATAATTTACCTTGGGTGTTTAAGTTCTCGCGTATTACGCTTGCCCAAAGTGTGCGCGACCGCCTAGAAGACGAAGCGTATATGCTCTCGCAAATTAATAACCCGCTCGTGCCAACCTTTTATGCGTTTGAGCGTATAAAAAAGCAAGGTATTTTAATGATGGCCCGCGCCATTGGTGAAGACCTTGAAAAAGTATCGCTAAAAAAAGGGCGTTTTAGTGCCTCCCATATTATGCAATTAGCGGTGCGGCTGCGAAATGTATTAATTGATCTTCGTAATCATAAAAATGGTTTAACCCCTCAACCTATAGTGCATGGCGATATAAAACCTTCTAACTTGGTGTGGGATGAGCAAAGCGATGCGCTGTCTTTAGTTGATTGGGGAAGCTCTGTTTACGCACAGGTTGATAGTAATGGCGAGCCTATAGCCAGTAATTTTATGGATTTAATGTCGGGCGATTTAAGCACTACTAATGCCAGAATGGGCGATGTGTATTTTATAGGTGATGCGCAAATGTCGGGTGAGCAGTCATCCCCGCGCTTTGACGAGCAAGGTGTTGCCTCAACGTTATATGCACTTGCCTCTGCTCAATCATGTCGTTTTGGCGCGCAAGCCATTCCTGCAAGCTCGCTTGGTTTACCCAAGGAGCTTGCCAATGTTATTGATGGCATGCTGTCTAAAAATAAAACCATTCGTGATGGTGCAGGCGATTACTTTATGCGTAACATTACCAAAATGGCTAAGGCTTATCTGCCTGAGCTTAAAAAAGAGCAGCCGCGTCCTGCTATTCCGTATTGGTTTGGCAAAGGCGATAAGCCCGACACCGTAGTATATAGCTCACGCAAACAGTTTTTACGCCAGGCCGATCATAATCAGCAACTACTTGATGTTAACGATGCGCAACTAGACCGCTACTATAAAGAGTTTTTGTTTGATACCGGGGATACCGAAAAAGCCTTTTTGGCTTCTATTAGTCGCTTAGCTAAATACCCAGTTGTGGGTGGATTGAGTTTTCATTGGAAAGATGAGTCGTTGTTTGTTGAGTCATCGCTTATTATGCATGATGAAAGTTTAAAAACAGCCTTTACCGATGCCATTAATAATACCGTGATGCTTGCACAAGCGATAAGTCAAAAAGGTTTATTTAAGTGTTGTTTATTTGATGCGCGTAAAACCATTCAATTAGAGCGAGATGGAACAGGGGCGTTTAAGTTTGATAATCTTCCTGAGCTTGATTATGAAGTTGTCAGTATGAAAGCCAATGAAATTGCACGGCCACATTCTTATTTTGAAGACGGTAAAGACCCTGATGAGCAGCTGCAATTGCCTAAAAAGGTAATTAAATGCGTGTTTGAGTTAAACCAAATTCATCATACAGGGTGTATTATTTTTGAAGCCTTGCCTGATAGAATGAAAATACATCATTATTATCGCTTACTAGATGAAAGCAAAGAAGCAGAGTTTAAACGGTTACTTAATAAATTAATGCAGTATGCTGTGAATATTACTGATGTGGGGGTAGCAGGATTTATGAAGCTTCCTTATAAAAACACTCGCGAATTTTCGCTTTGCGAAAAACAACCAGATAATTTCTATCCTAAAAACCCCAAATTATTAGCACAGTAAAAAGGGCAGCTTAATAGTAAGTCTGCCCTTGGCTACTTAATTGTTAGTTTAAAACACTGTGCTAAAAGGTGTACGGGGTGTAACAGCGAATTGGTGACTCAATTTTTGCTGTTTATTATTGGCGGTAATGTGGTATTTGTTTAAATCAGAATTTTTACTAAATAACCTAACATTTAATTTAAGCTGCTTAGTTATAACTGGCACTGTATAGCGGCCTGTAATCGTTATGTGCTCAATATTATTAGCATCATCATGCGACACTTCAGGATTTAATAATAAGCCCTCTAGGGAAAACTTATAAAGATGATCGTTTAAATAAATGCCTTGCTTTATGATTTTGCGGATTTGCTTTTTATGGGCGTTAAATTCATCCAAAGAGACTTTTTTGTTCAAATCGTCATCAAGGTTATTAAATGCCGAAATAGGCAACGAGAGAACTATAAAGGCATGATTATCAATCACGTTTAATGTTCCGTGTTGAGCCACCATTAAATGTGCATAAGCAACTGGAGCTATAACCATGTTAGCTACTAATATAAGCGCAACCAGTGCTTTTTTTTGTATATTCATCATACTCACTTTGCCTATAGTCTAATTTACAGTTCGCCTTTCACACAGCGCTGAAAAAACGGGTAAGTATCGGTTGCGTAGTAATGGTATATGCCTTGTGGGAATTCAGGGGTAACACCAAAGCGCCCGTTACACTCATCTAAATTGCCAGCGCCAGCTACATACTCCCAATCTTGTGCAAAAGTACCCAGAGGATAAATTTCGATAGAAGGGCGGTTATCGCTTACTGTACTAATATGCTGGTAGCTACCTGTCATCACTTTAAGCGGCGAACTGGCATCATCAGCGGTGCTGTAGCCATAACGCGCATAAATAGGAAACCCGTCAGCCGCCCATACAATTAGAGTCATTGTTGAGCTGTTGCCGCCTCTAAGGGTAACAAATCCCTCTGGCATGCCATGGTAATGATAGGTGCCATCGGGCTGGACATGTGCGTTGTTATCGTCTGTACCAAAACTAAAAGTATCTTGGCTTAGAGCTTCAATACTCCAGTTGCCACTATTATCGCCAAGCGAACATTTATCGCAGCTGCCGCCTGTACCAGCATCAATTTTAACGCCATTTAGTACTATGCCTAATACGCCACGAGGGCCGCCCATTAAGGTTGTGGTATCGCTTTGTATAGGCGTTAGCGTAAAGCTTTCACTCACAGTTTGTTCAGAAATGGTGTTTGGATTATCGGGGTTAGGGAACGTGCCTACATCATGATCTGGAATGCCATTAGCGATTACATCGCGTGTTGTCCCTGTGAATGCCCAATCAGCAGAGCTGGTGGTTTGCACTGGTGTAGAGTCGTTGTATTCATTGTAACTGTAATCACATAGCGCTTGTTCGGTAGAGCTGCTACCTGTTGCTGTTGTACTGTTACTGCTTGAAGGTGTACTTTCATCGGTAGCAGTTATTAGGCTTTGCTCATCACTACCACATGCAACAATAGAGCAAATTGCTGCGCTTAATAACGAAATTTTTAATAGTTTAATTTTATTAGGTAGTGAGTGATTCATTGTACACAGCCAATTAAGTACTAATTGACGCTATTTTTAATCTTAAATGTGCAAGAAATGTGCAAAAATACAACAACATTGAGTATGTATGTTAATGGATGATTTTACTTAAGATGTAAGTATTATAAAATCAGTGTTTTAACAGCCCAAAATAAAGAATGGTGTAATGACAAAATCAAAACCTGAGGTGTCAATTCAAAGCTTCGGCATTTATTCTACATGGGATAGTAAAAGTAAGACGCTGCCACAAATTGAGCAATTTACAACCAATGTTATTGCTAAGCTTGATGTTGAATTTGGTTTAATAATTAATATCAAAAAAGCCAAAGGGGAAAAACTCCACTTTTGTATTTATCACCCTGATATACCAGACAACAATGGTGAAATAATGCCGCCCTTTGCAGGCGTTGAATACATTAAAGAGAATGACTGGCAGTTTTATTTAGGGGATACGCTGTGGGAGCCTATTGAAAATAAATTAGGTGATTGGCGGATGACACTTACCCTGAACAATAAAATTATTGCTGATAAAACATTTAAAGTTGCGCTTGAAGAGCAAGGCTCAGTTAATTACTTTTGGCGCAAACGTGGTTACTAAGCCCTTATATTGCAGCGCTAAAAAAAGTCAATATACATTGGCTTTAAAAATATAACTTAACCTGGACTCTGGTTAAGAGATACACCAACATAATTTATCATGATGATCTTTAAGCTTAATTCTCTAGCCAGCGGTTTTCGGTGAAAACAAGGCGAATTTATGCGTCAATAGCTAGCCTATTGCAAGTAAATTCAACGCTTTTAGCGCTGAAAATAGCTGCTAGAGATAGATTTATTATCCAAAGTTGAGGTTAACTTAGTTACCCCACGGGTTACTGGCGTTTGAACGTTGCTTTCGTGCTCTGGCGCGTTGTTTAGTGGCCTTTTTTTCCATAATTCGCTTTGCATCACTAAAGCTTAGTTCGCACGGCTCCCCCGGTTTATGATCCGCAGGTATAACTCTATCTCGAGGCGGTAATTGATATTGTACATCGTCGGGTTTAGGCAAGTTTTTAAGACGGTATAGGTAAAAGTTATCTACCTTTTCTTGTGCCCATTGTGTTTTACGTAAAAATTTAACCGCCGATTTTATATCTGGGTTGTTTTTAAAACAGTTTAATTGCAAATAAGCGTGCAGTAGCTCCCACCCATATTGCTCAACCAGTTCTTCAACCACTTGCTCTAATTTTACGCCTTGCAGTGGGTTATTACTGTAAAGATCTTGGTTGCTCATAGGTGTTGCCTCATTAATAAAAATACAAATGTCATTATAAATTTAATAACGAGGCTTTAATAGATAAAATTGCTTAACTTTGGCAATTAACAACGACACGGCCGCGAATTTTACCGTCCATAAGTTGCTCGGCATTTTCAATGACTTGCTCAAGTGTAATTTCGGTTGAAATTTTATCAAGGTAATCGGCTTTAACTAAGCTTGCTAGTCTGTCCCATGCTTCGATTCTGTCTTTTTTAGGGCGCATAACGCTGTCTATACCAATTAAAGATACACCCCGTAAAATAAAGGGCGCTACAGAGGCGGGTAAATCCATGCCTTGGGCTAAACCACACGCAGTAACCACACCACCGTATTTAAGCGATGCACAAATATTAGCAAGTGTGTGGCTGCCTACCGAATCTATAGCGCCAGCAAAACGTTCTTTTTGAAGTGGCTTACCTGGGTTTGAAAGCTCATCGCGGCTAATAATTTGTGATGCACCCAGCTCCTTTAAGTAATCGCTTTGCTTCATTCTCCCTGTTGCAGCGGTTACGTTATAACCCAGCTGATTTAATAAATAAATGGCAAAGCTGCCAACACCACCGTTTGCGCCGGTCACTAATATTTCACCATCACTTGGTGTAATACCTTGTTTTTCAAGGGCAATAACACTGAGCATTGCTGTGTAACCCGCAGTGCCAATTTGCATTGCTTGTTTTGGCGAAAGCGCTGCAGGGAGGGGGATTAACCAGTCACTATTAAGCGATGCCTTTTGTGCAAGGCCGCCCCAGTGTTTTTCGCCTACACCAAAGCCATTTAAAATTACATTATCGCCAACATTAAATTCATCCGTACTTGTTCCACGTATTGTACCCACCAAATCGATGCCGGGCACCATAGGAAAGCTACGCACGACAGGGCCTTTACCTGTAATGGCTAGCCCATCTTTGTAATTGAGCGTGCTATAAAGTACATCAAGTTGCACGTTTTGATCTGGTAGGTCACTTTGCTGCACACCACTAAGCGCGGCAGCGTAGTTTTCGTCTTTCGTAATTACAATAGCTTTAATTGGGTTACTCATAACATATCCTTTTAGACCGATCGGTTTTTAATGGCTAAATAAAATGCGCATTAGGTGAGTAATGCGCGTAAAAACATTTCTGTATACAGTGTAAGGGGTTTGCTTGATTGGGTTAATTTAGCGCGCATAACAGCGCCTTCCCAGCCAATCCAAAAATATTCACTCATAAGCTTTGTATTAACAGATTTAGCAAGTGTGCCTTGTTGTTGTGCTTCATTTAAACACTGCTCAACTTGCTGCTGCCATGCTACATAGCTTTGTAACAAGCGGGTTTTAAACTCATCACTTAAATGGTTGAGCTCTTGATTTAAGTTTCCGACTAAACAACCGCGTTTGTACTGATATTTTTGCATGCCCATTATGGCACTTTGCGTAAAGTGTATTAAACGTTCAAGCGGCGGGGTACTGCTATCGGTTAAGTATTTTTTAAGCTTAGTGATAAAGTATTCATCGTAGGCATTTACTAAAGCAATACCAAACGCCTCTTTACTTTTAAAGTAATGATAAAACGAGCCTTTAGGCACACCGGCTTTTTTTAAAATGGTATCAAGTCCAGTTGCGCTAAAACCAAATTCAGTTAAGGTTTCTAGGCCAATCCGAATAAGATGCGCTTTCGTATCAGCGTTTTCGCGAGGTATTTTAGGGGGCCTTCCGCGCCGTGCAGGTGCCTGAGTTGTATTCATTATTAGTAACCTCTTATACCAATCAGCAATAATACTTAATCATTTTCAGGGGCTAAACGTGTCGCTATCTGCGTTAAAAAATTCTCATTTAGAATAACTAAATAGCGAATTTTTTGCCTTGCTATCAACACAGTTATCCATCCTCAAAATTGATCACTTAATTATGCGAATTGGTTTTATAGTCTTTTTTGTGTTAACCCATATTAGACCGATCGACTTTAATTAATCAAGCACTAATAGCAGTTGTTCAAAAATAAATCATTTGAACTGTTTTTTATTCAAAATTAAGAGTGCAATAAAATTGTCATGATTACATTATTGTAGGGAACTAAGCCAAAAATGGTGTGTCCGACATTAAGCACATAAGTGCATTTAAGCGGTTAGATAGCCGTATTGTAAATTAAATAAGCAGTAAGAAATTAAGTGGTATGACCACTGTGTTTTTATAAATGTTAAATTATTTTTGCATCAGCAGGTTAGTTAATGTCAAACAAATTAATTAATTTTGCTATTTGAATTTAACATTTTTATTAACTATTCATTAAATGTAGATTTCACTAATGCTACAAAATTTATAATTAAAAAAGGTGAGGATATTACCGATGAAGAGACAAAAAAGAGATCGTTTAGAAAGAGCTCATTCTCAAGGTTTTAAAGCAGGTTTGGCTGGGCGCTCAAAAGAACTATGCCCTTATCAGCAAATCGATCCTAAGTCTGAATGGTTAGGCGGTTGGCGCGAAGCAATTGAAAACCGAAACATGTACAAAACCTAATTCATCACAAAAGAATTAACGTAAAAAGGCCTCCATATGGAGGCTTTTTTGCATAAATATATAATATTAAAATGCGCTCGTATCTTGAAATAAGCCCACTTTTAGATCTTTTGCTTCGTAAATAACGCGGCCGTCTACTTCAACTGTGCCATCAGCCATGCCCATAAATAATTTACGCTTTATTACACGTTTCATATCAAGGCGGTACGTTACTTTTTTAGCTGTAGGTAAAATTTGGCCGGTAAATTTAACTTCACCTACACCAAGCGCACGGCCTAAACCGGGGCCACCAGACCAGCCCAAGAAAAAGCCAACCAGTTGCCACATAGCATCTAGGCCTAAGCAGCCTGGCATAACTGGATCGCCTTTAAAATGGCAGTCAAAAAACCAAAGGCTTGGGTCAATATCAAGCTCAGCTACAATTTGGCCCTTACCGTGCTCGCCGCCATCAGCAGTGATTGAAGTAATACGGTCCATCATTAACATGTTGTCGCTTGGTAAACGGCAGTTACCTTCACCAAACATCTCACCTTGACCACATAGGATCAAATCTTCTTTTGTATAGCTATTTTTAGGTTCCATAACACTTATCTTCGCTTAGAAATTGCCAAGTACTTTAGCGTACACTTGTACGCCAAACAACTCGGAGCAGTTGAAAAAAGACACTTTTTTGCGTGATTTATCGCCAATCAGTAGTGGAGACTGCTTTTTAGACCATAAAACCGCGCAATTATAATCAGAAATCATTATAATTACCCCTGACTTATAACCAGTTTAAAGGAAGTTTATGATCCTTTTTGTTAACTCACTAACAGTGATTGATTTTTCTTACTTATGTAACAAACGCGGCGCCGTTGGCGAGAGCTGGATTGTTGACTTAACGTTGCATGGCAAGCTAAACGAAGAGTCTATGGTGTTAGACTTTGGCTTAGTTAAAAAGCAAATTAAAGGCATAATTGACGACTGTTTAGACCACAAACTAGCCATTGCTAAAGGTTTAAATGGCACGGTACAAGAATTTGATACATACAAAACGCTCGATTGTACATTTGGTGATAACCACCATTTAGCCATGAGTGCTCCGCATCAAGCTTATTGCATGATAGATGCACCAGAAATTAGTGTTGAATCAGTTACTGAATTTTTAATCGACACTATTTTACCTAAACTACCAAGTAATATTGAAAAAATTGAATTGTCGCTAAAACCAGAGCACAGCCAAAGCTTTTATTATCACTACAGTCATGGCCTTAAAAAGCATGATGGTAACTGTCAGCGCATTATTCATGGCCATCGCTCGCAAATAGGTATTAGTTTAAATGGTATGTCTATGCCTCGCTTACAAAAGCAATGGGCTGAAAAATGGCAAGATATTTATTTAGCCACACGTGAAGACCAAATCGCTGCAAGCGAACTTAAACACATTAGTGCTAAAGGCGATGATGTGTGTTTTGCTTACACCGCAGCACAAGGCTATTTTGAAATGGCTATTAGTGAATCTCGTTGTGACATTTTACCCGTAGATACAACGGTAGAATGTATTGCTCAACACTTAGCAGAGCAAGTAAAGGCAGAATACCCAGACAAAGACGTAAAAATTACCGCTTATGAAGGCGTAGGAAAGGGATCGATTAGTTATGCTTAAAACTCTTTTAGCAACAGCGCTTGTAACCACAACTAGCTTTAGTGCATTAGCGCTTGAGCTAAAAGGGCACCTCACTCAAGGCGGCTTAGTGACAGGCAAGCTTGAAAATGTAAAAACCGTGTCGTTAGATGGTAAAACATTAAAGTTAACTCAAAGTGGGGATTTTGTATTTGGTTTTGGTCGCGATGCTAAATCAAAGCACACCCTTGAGTGGGTAGATAGTAACGGTAACACACACACGCAAGATTTAATGATCACTAAACGTGATTATAAAATTGATAAAATTACCGGTGTGGCAAAAAAATATGTGTCGCCCCCTAAAGAAGTAAGCGCACGTATTAGCCGTGAAGCGCAAGCAATACGTAAAGCGCGCGCAGTTAATTCTGATTTACAATACTTTTTAGATCCTGTACTTAAGCCTGCTCAGGGTCGTATATCCGGTGTTTATGGCAGTCAGCGCTATTTTAATGGCGAACCTCGACGCCCACATTTTGGTTTAGACATTGCTAATAAAACCGGTTCACCTGTATATGCGCCTATTAGCGGCACCGTGGTGTTTGCTGATCCCGACTTATATTACTCAGGTGGCACACTTATTATAGACCACGGACATGGCGTTACTTCAACCTATATACATTTAAGTAAGTTGGACGTAAAAGTAGGCGATACTATCACTCAAGGCGATAAAGTTGCTGAAATAGGTGCAACAGGGCGTGTAACAGGCCCACACCTAGATTGGCGTTTTAACTGGGAAGGCGAGCGCCTAGACCCAGCATTATTGATGCAAGATAAACTTGCTAATAAAAAGTAGAGACTATGACAGAAACAAACCGTGATGCAATTATTGCAAAGCGTATTAAAGACTCAACCACCTCGGTAACCAAAACTGTGTTTCCTGGGCGTACTAACCATCACAATACATTATTTGGTGGTGATGCTTTAGCATGGATGGACGAAGTAGCTTTTATTGCTGCTACTCGTTTTTGCCGTAAGCCCTTAGTGACTATTTCATCAGATAGGGTTGATTTTAAAGAAGCAATTCCAGTAGGTTCTTTTGCTGAACTTATTGCTAAAGTTGTTCACGTGGGTAATACCTCTTTAAAGGTAGATGTGGATATATGCATTGAAACCATGCATAAAGATGATAAACACTCTGCTATTTCAGGTAGTTTTACATTTGTAGCCGTTGATGATGACCACAGACCCACACCGGTTGTGTGCGATAAAATGATTTATGGCTTTGATAAGTAGAGCATCGGATAATATACCAATCTCTAAAAGCTATCTTCAGCGTTAATTGTGTTGAATTTACCTACAAAAAACAAGCCATAGATGCGTAAA
This sequence comes from Pseudoalteromonas sp. S3785, assembly GCF_005887365.1. Taxonomy (NCBI): domain Bacteria; kingdom Pseudomonadati; phylum Pseudomonadota; class Gammaproteobacteria; order Alteromonadales; family Pseudoalteromonadaceae; genus Pseudoalteromonas; species Pseudoalteromonas sp. S3785. Next base: position 44,151 of record NZ_PNCT01000053.1, read on the forward strand.
TTCGCAATTAAATAAGCACCTAATTAAGGTGCTTATTTAATTGTAGCAAAAGAACACATCATACTAAGTTTGATATATAACCAATCTTAGCAACTATAAAAATATATAAATTTAATATTCACAAGAGGAGGGATATAAAAAAGGCATGAAATACATGCCTTAAAAATAATAAACTATCCAATAAACCATAAGTGCAAAAGTATTAAAGCACCATAGCCGCAATCCAACCAAATATAAGTAGAGGAATATTAAAATGTATAAAGGTTGGGATTACAGAGTCTCTTATATGGTCATGTTGGCCATCGGCATTTAAACCCGAGGTTGGCCCAAGTGTAGAGTCAGAGGCAGGAGAGCCCGCATCACCTAATGCACCGGCTGTGCCTACTAAAGCTGCGGTTGCCATAACCGAGAAACCTAAATCTAAGCACAAAGGCACAAATAAGGTAGCAATAATGGGCACTGTAGAAAACGAACTACCAATCCCCATTGTTATCAATAATCCCACTAACAAAATAGCTGCTGCAGCAAGGGGCTTATTGCCATCAAATAACGCTGCGCCACTGTGTACTAAACTTGCTACATCACCAGTTGCTTTCATTACTGAGGCAAATCCTTGGGCCGAAATCATAATAAAACCAATCATAGCCATCATGGCGACTCCTTTACTAAATACGTCGCCGTTTTCTTCCCACTTAACAACGCCAAATACACTAAATATCATTACACCTACAAGGCCGCCCAATATCATTGAGCCACTTAGGTTTTGTGCAACTAGTGATGAAATCACAGCAAATAAACCGACTATCATCACTTTTTTTGGTTTCTCAATGTCGGTAGCTTTACTTTGTGTTGTTAACGGTTGCGCATTGTAGTCACGGCGCTTAACGTAACTTATAAACACCGCAATAATTAAACCAATTAACATACCACAGGCAGGAATAATCATTGCCATAGGCACTTGTGTGTTTACAATTTCTAGGCCGTTATCAACTAAGTTTTTATGCAAAATAGAATATAAGTAAATGCCACCAAATCCATAAGGCAATACCATGTAAGAGGTAGCTAAACCAAACGTTAATATACAGGCAATGGCGCGGCGGTCCAGGCGTAGTTGATTAAATACAACGAGCAAAGGGGGAATTAAAATAGGGATAAAAGCAATGTGTACAGGCACTAGATTTTGAGAAGAAACAGCAAAGGCTAATATAATTAATAAAATAAAATAGCTTAAAAAGGTTTCGCTGCCTGCACCTTGTGCATTCACTTTGTTTAATAGCTTTTCGGCAAGGATACGGGTTAATCCCGATTTTGAAATAGCCACTGCAAAGGCACCTAACATTGCGTAACTTAAAGCAATTTCAGCGCCGGCAGATAGGCCAGAATTAAATGCATCAACACTTTCTTTTATGCCTAAACCCGCTGTTAAACCGGCTACAAGTGCACTAATTATCATAGCTACAATGACATTTACACGGGCTAAGGAGAGCCCAAGCATTAAAATAACGCCTATAACAACCGCATTCATAGTTTTCTCTATTTTGAAGATTTAATTAATTTTATCAGATCTTTAGCCTGATTTTTACGTTCTTTAGTAAAAGGTTTTTTAGCGTAGCGCACTTGATTAAATAAATAGCTAAATTCGCTTAAAGGTGCAGCCGCCTCAGGGCTTTGCTCTGCAAAGTATATTAGCTGCTGATTAGGAGAATAGTGTCTAGGCGCCGTTATGTTGTTTTTATTTGCCCAATGCATAATGGCTTCAAATTCTGCAACTAACGGCGGGCGCTTACTTTTATTGCGTGGCCAATTTAAATAAATAAAATAAGCAGCAAAGCTAAAAGCAAGTCCTAAAATAACCGCTAAAGGTACCAACCAAAGGTGTTTACTACCAAAAAGTGATTTTAAAAAGTTACTTTGTTTTTCTTCGTCAAAGCCAAGTACCCAGCTAGTCCATTGGTAATCAAGGGTTTCTAATTTGAGCCTTAACCAATTAACGGCTGCAAAGTTACTTAAACTCACTAAGCCAAAATCAAGATTACTTTTAAATTCATCATTGAGTTCTTCGTTTTGTGAAAGTGAACCATTTAAACGCTCGGGGGCTACCACCGCTGTGGCATCAAAAATTTGCCACTGATTATTAATATACACTTCAACCCAGGCGTGGGCATCGTATTGGCGAACCGATAAATAGTTATTTGATTGATTTTTTTCGCCACCTAAATACCCACTGGCCAAGCGCGCGGGAATACCGGCGCTTCTAAAAATATAGGCTGCTGCACTGGCGTAATGGCCGCAAAAGCCGCGTTTTTTATCAAATAAAAATTGATCAATAGTGCTGTCACCCGTCATAGGCTCAGGGGTTAACGTGTAACTAAATTCTTGTTTAGCAAAGTAGTTAAGCAATGCATTATAAAAGTCGATTTGCGACGTTGTTGATTGTTTAAGTGTGGCTGCAAGCTTGGCTGCTTGTTGGTTTGTTTGGTTATTTAAGCGTGTGTAATAAGTGGTTTGCCAATTTGATAGCTGCTCTGTACTCAGTGCTGCACTTGATGCCTGATACTGCAAGCTTTTAGCTTGATATTGCTTTTTTCGTAACAGCCCTAATGCATTACTTTCAACATTTTTATTATTACTGGTAGCGTAATTAAGCCCATATAGCCACTTTTGATTAGCAGGCTCGGCAATAATAGTATAGGTATTTTGTACTAATATTTTTTTATCGGGATCGGCGCTTTGATTATTATATTTTAGTAAATCAGATGTTTTCCACGCTTTACCATCAAAGGTGTCGTGCACAAGTGCGCGCCAATAATAAGGCGAGGCAGACGTTTTATTATCAAAGCGGGCTCTAAAAACCAGTTCATCAGAATTAGACAACTTTGCAATATCAAACGGATCAACCTGTTCAGAGAGGCCTGTTTTAGCAAGCTTTGGCCCAGGTAATTGCCAAAAAGCGGGCATTTTAGGTAAAAACAACAACAAAAATATAGCTAAGGGCAAAGCAATAAATAACAGCTTAGCACTTTGTTTAGAGGCTAATTTTAAACTATGAGAAGATTCAATTAAGCTCAATACCGCAAAGTTGAGTAAAAATAGGGCGCTCATAGTTAAGGTAGTTATTATGCTTTGGTTAAACAAATACGCCGATGAAATAGAAAAAAACGTAAGTGTAACAATAATATGGTAATGCTTTTTTGTTTTAGCCTGCAGTAGTTTAAAAATACTAGAGAGCAATAACATAGCAACAAACAATATTACTGTATCGCCTATACCTAGGGTGTAAATCATTAATATTAAAGCTAAACCAGCCAAAATATTTGCAAGCCACGCGTTAGGTTTGGGTGTGTCAGTCAGTGTTAAGTACACGTTCCACAGGCATAACATCGATAAAACCCCAATAAACAGTATGGGCATATGCGATAAATAAAACGCAAACAAACAGGCATAGATAAAGCTCATTGCTAAATTTATTGCCCGGTAATTTAATAGCTCAGCCATTATTTGCTCCGCCGAATTCGCTCAGAAGTGCTAAACACTGTGATTTATCGTGCGTGTCATTGGTTGCTTTGTAACTTGCTGAGGGCAAAATGAGTGTAAACGGTGTGTTGTTTTCGCATGCATTACACACTAAAAAGCAAAGCTGACTCAAGCGTTGCTCGGTATTACCCGTTAGCTGGTTAAAATCAAAAACAATATCGGACTTTTTATAATCACTAAATTCTTTTACGAGTAACTGCTGCGATTTAGCGTAATGTTTCCATGAAATTCGCTGCAGTCCCATTTCTGGTAAATGCGTAATTAGCTCATCAAACTCTTCGCTGCCGCTCTCTTTAATACTGCCTGTTTGCGTTGTATGTTCAAACGTATTGTTGTAAGTGTCGTTTAATACATGCTCTGGCGCAGGGTAAACATAAACAGAGTCATTGGGTTGTATATAACTCCACACGCTTACCAGCCCAAATGGGTAATTACTGTGTATTTTAAAACGTTTAAGGGGATATTTACCGCGGGTATTATAGGGTAGGTTAATAATTAACGAGCTGTCTTTGGGCGTAACTTGCGCTAAGTGCTTTGCGTATTTTGAATCACTTGAGTAGCTAAGCGATACTGATTGCGTAAGTGTTGGGGCTTTTAAAATAAATTTAACCGATCCTTTATTTGGTGAGAAGCTGGCAACGCTTTTTATATATTCAACCTTTAGCCCTTTGGCATTTGTATAACCAAGCAGTACGGCAATAATCATCACCACAAACATTAAATAAGCCATCACCAAAATTAAGTTATTTTGATAATTAATCCCCATAACAAAATTTAAAATTGCGACAACAATAAAGTAAAAGCCGAGCTGCGAGGGCACCACATAAATATTGTTATGAGCCAGCGTAATGGATTGCTTTGAATGCTTGTTTTTAAGTAGTTTATTAAGTAAACGCTTTTTAAATGCGCCTAATATACTGACTTTTTTAGCTTTTTTTTTAAATAACACGTTAAACTGGCACAGCAACAGTTTTTAAAATTTCATTTACTTGCGCTTCGCCCGATTCGTTATGCAGTCCTAATCGGTGCTGGCACACGCTTGCAAATACAGCTTGTACATCGTCAGGGGTGACAAAATCACGCCCTTCAATAAATGCCCACGACTTAGCCGCTTTGGCAAGCGCCATACTTGCACGAGGAGACAGCGAGCCTGCAAATGCGGCGCTTTGACGAGTATGCGTTACTAATTCAATAATGTAGTCAACCACAGGGCTACTTATCACAATTTGATTAATTAAGGTTTGAATTTGCTGTAGCTGCTTAGCGTCTATTCTTTGAGGTAATTGGCTGTAGTCTCGCGGTTTAATGTTTAAAATAAGGTGTTTTTCAGCCTCTTTAGGAGGGAAACCTAAACTTATGCGCATTAAAAATCGATCTAACTGCGATTCAGGAAGTGGGTAAGTACCCGATTGATAAAGCGGGTTTTGCGTGGCAATTACAAAAAAAGAATTTGGTAATGTGTACTTACTGCCATCTACTGTAACTTGCTGCTCTTCCATTGCCTCAAGTAATGCACTTTGCGTTTTAGGGCCCGCGCGGTTTATTTCATCTGCTAATACAACTTGGCTAAAAATTGGCCCTTTATGAAATGTAAACGTATGTTCATTAGCGTTAAATACATTAGTTCCTAAAATATCGGCAGGTAAAAGATCGCTTGTAAATTGTATACGCTGATACGACAGCCCTAGCACAGCAGCAAGTGCATGTGAGAGCGTAGTTTTACCCATACCTGGTAAATCTTCTATCAGTAAATGTCCTTCACTGAATAAGCAGGTGAGTGCTAGTTTTATTTGTTGTTTTTTTCCAAAAATAACACTCGATAAATCGTCGATAATTGCCGAAACAGTGTTTTGCATACTGACCTTATTTTATTCGCTTAGTTCGAGGCGCTTCATAACAGAATTAACTTTTTTAGCGTTAAAAGGTTTTTCTATAAAGCCTTTGGCACCTAATTCCCATGTGTTTTGCACGTTTTCAAGGGTGTTATGACCCGAGCACATAACAACGTGCGCGTGAGGGTAACTATCATTAATGTGTTCTAGAATATCAGAGCTTTCAGAATCAGGTAAGTCTACATCCAAAAATATGACATTGGGTGATTTTTTGTCAAGAAGGGGTTTTGCAGAAAGGTAATCGTTGCTTTCTAAAATATCTTCAAAGCCTAGCTCCGTTAATATTTGGTTTAGGTAGTCACGTATTTCCTTAACGTCATCAATAATAAGTATAGGCTCAAGCGGGCGCACAAATTCCATATGTTAATTACTTCTATTTATAATACATCTAAAGTAATTTAATTTTATGCTAAGCACTGTATAAGCTCAAGAAAGTAAATCAAAAAACAACCAATTAGCGCTTTACGGCGCCTAGATCTGCCACATTAATTAGGGCGTGTTGATCTTTGTGGATTGAAATTTGTTCAATTTAGGGGCGATTAAATCGCGGCGCGAGGTTTGTAACCTAGTGGGCTAAGTAAAAACCGAGCAACAAAGAGTTAATCGTCCTTAGAAAAACCCTTTGGGCAGCGCATGTTTGGTATTTATGCTGCGTTATCGCCTATTCATGGGGGATAACCACACTACATAGGCTCTGCCTTGCCTAAAAACCAAACATACTGCTGCAAATTCACCCACCAAAGGTCAACACGCCCTAAACACCCAAACCATTAAATTGGTTAATACATGTTAATTAACGCGCTTTGATAGCCCTCTACAGTCCAGTTTAAATAAGACTTTAGTCATAAATAGTAATTTTATTTTGAAATTCAAAACTATTAAACCCTTGTTTATAAATGCAATTTTTTATTAATAGGATTTCATGTAAATGTTTTGTAATAAAAGATGTTGACGTTACATTATTCATTTGTGATTATGCTCACTAGCTGAGCCAATGCCCATTGCGAAGTTTAAAAACACATTTTAGTAAAATGCTCATTTGCTTTAGCTGCACACTGAAAATACACAACACACTAAATAGAGAGTTCATTATGTTAAATAATAAGAAAGCTAAATTTGCGCTAACGTTAGTAGCAGCAGCGTTGGCGGCGCCAGCACAAGCAGATATGTCAGATTACTTTGACCGCCTTGACGTTAACTTTCTAGCAATGCAAAACTTTCAGTCTATTCAAGCTAAAGACGGTGCATTTCGTCCTGAAGATGAAGAGCAGTCATCAGGTTTTGGGCGTATAAGAGCTAACTTAATGCTTAAGTTTCATATCAATGAATACATTACTGCCGACATTGATATAGCCGAAGAGCCGAACGATTTTGGCGGCGGCGACCGTGATTTTTCGTTCCATAACGACTTTGCAGGTATCGAATTCGATTTACTTGGCTTATACGGCACACCAAACGAAAACGAAAATCTAACGCTTCGTTTAGGTAATATTGGTGCCTCTCCATTTCAGTTTAAAGGTTTTCAAGATGGCGCTGATAACCAAGGTAATGCCTTAATTGGTAACGGCATAAACGACTACGCAACCGCAGAAAACGGTGTACAATTAAGCTACACAGAAACATTTGACAGTGGTGTGCTTCGTTCTTACAACGTGGCGGGTCATATTACGACATCAAGTTTTGGTGAGGCATTTCAAGAAGATAGAGGTTTTAACTACCGCTTACAAGGTACGTTAGAGTTTGAAGGTGGCTTTAAAGTTGGTTTAAATTACTTACAAGCTAACCAAGGCGACCAGCTTCGTTTTGAAAATGGCGTAGCAAGCTTAGATGGACTTACTACAACAAATTACCGTTTTGGTGATGGCGAAAACTATAACTTTTCGGCTTCTCCTTCAAGCGAACGTGATACTCACGTAGGTGTTATGCCAGGCCTTGATCAGTCTATCATTCAATTAAATTTAGCGTATCAGCCATCAGATCAAACCAGCATCATATTAATGTTAGGTAAATCGTCTGACGATTACACCTTTGCAGACTCTGCAGGTAACGCAGTGGCAGGTATTACCTACTTTGGCACAAATGGCGTAGCAGACGAAAACGGCACCACATTTGATTCAAACAGCGTAATTAAAGGCGAGAGCTCAGTAGAATATTACGCAGTTGAAGCGCAGCAATACATTATTCCTGAAAAACTTTACGTAGCCGCGCGCTATGCAGAGTCAGAAAACACTTCCGATTTAATCAGCCAAAACGATAACACCGTTGAGCGCTTACAAGTAGCCGCAGGTTACTGGTTTACTGATTCAACACTATTAAAAGTTGAGTATGTAAACCAAGAAGAAGGCGCAAACTCAGGTGGTCAAATTGGCCGTGGTTTTGACGGTTTCACCTCAGAAATCTCAGTTAAATTTTAAATAGCTTACTAACTTACTGTTTGGTTTAAAGGTAATTTCGGCGTTGTAAATACGTTGAAATTACTCACTGCTTTATTTACTAAGGCGCTTTACAGTTATTTTTTAAGCGTCATTTAACATATTTATGAGGGTTAACCCGATGAAAACTAAATTATTAATGCTCGCGTGTTCAATTATGGCTATTAACGTAGCTGCTAAAGAAACCATAACCATTGCCACTGTTAACAATGGTGACATGATCACCATGAAAGAGCTAAGCAATCATTTTGAAGAACAAAACCCAGATATTTCATTAAAATGGGTAACACTTGAAGAAAATATTTTACGTCAACGTGTAACAACCGATGTTGCTACAAAAGGCGGCCAATACGACGTAATGACTATTGGCACCTATGAAGTGCCAATTTGGGGTAAACAAAACTGGCTAACTGAGCTTGATAACCTAGGTGAAAATTACGACGTTGATGATTTGCTACCTGCTATTCGAAGTGGTTTAACGATAGATAACAAACTATACGCGGCCCCATTTTATGGCGAAAGCTCTATGGTTATGTACCGTACTGATCTAATGGAAAAAGCCGGCTTAGAAATGCCAAACGCGCCTACGTGGAGCTTTATACAAAAAGCTGCTAAAGCAATGACCAATAAAGATGAAGGTGTTTATGGCCTTTGTTTACGTGGGAAGGCAGGTTGGGGCGAAAATGTGGCTTTAATTACTTCAATGGCAAATTCGTTTGGCGCTCGTTGGTTTGATGAAAACTGGAAACCACAATTTAACACCCCACAGTGGAAGGCTACACTCCAGTACTATGTAGATATTATGAAAGAGTCTGGCCCGGCGGGTTCGTCAGCGAATGGATTTAACGAAAACCTAGCGTTATTTCAAACGGGTAAATGTGGTATTTGGATTGATGCAACGGTTGCTGGCGCATTTGTAACCAATAAAAAAGATTCTGAAGTAGCTGATAAAGTAGGCTTTGCACTTGCACCTGATAATGGCCTTGGTAAACGTGGTAATTGGCTATGGTCATGGACACTTGCAATTCCTTCAAGCAGTAAAAAATCTGATGCTGCAATGAAATTTATTAGCTGGGCTACATCAAAAGAATACAGCCAATTAGTTGCCGATAACAAAGGCTGGGCAAAGGTACCACCGGGTACTCGCGCATCACTTTATGAAAACGAGCAATACATGAATGCAGCACCGTTTGCACAAATAACGCTTGATTCTATTAATTCGGCCGACCCGAAAAATCCTACTGTAAAACCCGTACCTTATGTTGGCATTCAGTTTGTAGCAATTCCTGAATTTCAAGGCATTGGCACGGCTGTTGGGCAACAGTTTTCAGCTGCACTTACTGGGCAAATGACTGTTGAGCAAGCGCTTAGCACATCACAACGCCTAGTTGAGCGCACAATGCGTAAAGCGCGCTACCCAAAATAAATAAGTAGGCGGGTAAGTTTATCGCTTACCTCGTATTTTTCGTCAGCATTAGCATGTTATCTAGTAGCCGTTTGTCGTTGTTACTAAGGTTAATGCTGACTTTTTGAAGGTCACTGATATGGCAACTACACAGTCTCGTACGCTTGCACGCATAATGCTATTTCCTAGCGTAATTTTATTACTAGGATGGATGATAGTGCCGCTGTGCATGACACTCTATTTCTCATTTGTAGATTACAACTTACTTATTCCTGGTGAACGTGAATTTGTAGGCTTTTTAAACTACGAGTTTTTTTTAACAGATCCTGCATTTGTTGAATCCTTTTTTAATACCCTTTATTTAGTAACGGGTGTATTAGCTATCACTATTTGTGGTGGTATTGGTTTAGCTGTTCTCCTCGACCAAGCAATATGGGGGCGAAACTATGTTCGTATTATGGTTCTCGCCCCATTTTTTGTTATGCCAACCGTATCGGCTTTGGTGTGGAAAAACATGTTTATGAACCCTGTGAATGGATTATTTGCACATTTTGCAATATGGCTTGGGTTTGAGCCAATCGACTTTTTTGCACAAATGCCGTTGTTTTCAATCATTATTATTGTTTCTTGGCAGTGGTTACCGTTTGCAGCGTTGATATTACTGACGGCAATTCAATCGCTTGACCGCGAACAACTCGAAGCTGCAGATTTAGATGGTGCAGGGCCTTTTAGTAAGTTTTTTTACATAGTGCTGCCGCATTTATCACGCGCAGTTACCGCTGTTATTTTAATTGAAACTATATTTTTACTGTCTATTTTTGCAGAAATTTTAGTGACAACCAGTGGCGGGCCTGGGTATGCATCAACCAACATTACCTACTTAATTTACACCCAATCGTTATTACAATTTGATGTAGGCGGGGGCTCAGCAGGGGGTATAGTTGCAGTAATTATTGCCAATATTGTAGCCATATTTTTAATGCGCCTTATTGGTAAAAACTTAGAGGGTTAATCATGGCTAGTGCAGCAAATAAAAAATCAAAACTAATTTATACCCTGGCAGCATGGACCATCAGTGGAATGATTTTTTTCCCAATTTTGTGGACATTAATCACCAGTTTTAAAACCGAAGCAGAAGCAATATCAGCAACACCCGCGTTATTTGCTTTTGATTGGACACTGGAAAACTACCAAGATGTGTTAGCGCGATCGCCATATTTTGACCACTTTTGGAACTCTGTGGTTATATCACTAGGCTCAAGTTTATTGGGCTTATTAATAGCGGTACCAGCCGCGTGGTCAATGGCGTTTGTGCAAACGAAAAAGACTAAAAACCTACTTATGTGGATGCTTTCTACAAAAATGCTCCCGCCGGTAGGGGTGTTAATTCCTATTTATTTACTCTTTAGAGACTTTGCTTTGTTAGATACAAAACTGGGCTTAGTTATTGTTATGACCTTAATAAACTTACCAATTATGGTATGGATGTTATACACCTACTTTAGAGAAATTCCGGGTGAAATTTTAGAAGCGTCACGAATGGATGGCGCAACTATTGGCGAAGAAATATTTCATGTATTACTGCCAATCGCACTACCTGGCATAGCCTCAACATTACTGTTAAACGTAATTCTGGCATGGAATGAAGCATTTTGGACACTCATTTTAACCGCTGCGAATGCCGCACCACTAACGGCATTTATTGCCAGTTACTCAAGCCCAGAAGGGTTATTTTACGCCAAGTTGTCGGCAGCTTCTGCCATGGCCATTGTGCCAATATTAATTCTTGGTTGGTTTAGTCAAAAACAATTAGTGCGCGGCTTAAGCTTTGGCGCAGTAAAGTAGGAGAACACACATGGGCAGCATCACACTAAAAAAAGTAACTAAAAGTTTTGATGAAGTTAACGTAATAAAACCGCTTGATTTAGAGATAAAAGACGGTGAATTTATTGTATTTGTAGGGCCATCGGGCTGTGGTAAATCAACATTACTACGTATGATTGCCGGATTAGAAGACACAACCAGCGGCACAATTGAGATTGACGGGCAAGATGCAACACAGACGCCACCGGCAAAACGTGGTTTAGCTATGGTATTTCAATCATACGCTTTGTACCCGCACATGAGTGTACGCAATAATATTGCGTTTCCACTAAAGCGTGCAAAAGTAAGCCCTGCTGAAATTGAAAGTAAAATAGCAAATGCCGCTAAAATACTAAATTTAACCGATTACCTAGACCGTAAACCAGGGCAATTATCGGGCGGGCAGCGCCAACGTGTAGCAATAGGACGCGCAATAGTAAGGCAACCGTCGGCATTTTTGTTTGACGAACCGCTTTCAAATTTAGATGCATCGTTGCGTGTAAATATGCGCTTAGAAATTTCAGAGCTACACAAAAGCTTAGCTACAACAATGATTTATGTAACACATGACCAAGTTGAAGCGATGACAATGGCAGACAGAATTGCAGTATTTAATGGTGGCATTATTGAGCAAGTTGGTACGCCACTTGAGCTGTATCAGCACCCGGTAAATAAATTTGTGGCAGGCTTTATTGGTTCACCAAAAATGAACTTTATTGGAGTAGATAACGATAGCCATGCACAAACGCACAGTTTAGGTGTGCGTCCTGAGCACTTTGAAATTTCAACTGAGACAGGCACTTGGCAAGGTACTGTGGGCGTAATCGAGCATTTAGGTTCTGAAAGCTTTTTACATGTAACCATTGAAGGTGGCAGTACGGTTACAGTAAAAGCAGACGGCGATTGCCCACTAAAATATGGCGACACAATTTATTTAAGCGCGCCTGAGCACAAGGTACATAGATTTGATAAAAATGGGTTAACGATTAAAAATCCAACAGTTTAATCCGCCGTTTTAAGCCAATACTTTAGAAATAGCAATTTTACCTAAAGTATTGGTTATTAAATTAATGTGACACTTCGGCATTTTATAAATGAATGATATATTTACAAATATTATAAAATGATTGAACGTTGTAAAACGGTTTAACCATAAATGTATCACAAACCTAAGGGCATGGCTCCTTTGACAGTAAGAGGTTTATGTGGCAAAGCTAACAAATACAGAAATACGTAAGCTCGATGACGCAGCTAGAGCAGGGTGGCTCTATTATGTTGCGGGTAAAACACAAGACGAAATTGCTAAAAAACTCAACGTATCTCGTCAATCTGCTCAGCGTATGGTGGCATTATCTGTAAGCCAAGGGCTTATAAAAGTAAGGCTCGATCATCCTATTGCTAAATGTATGGATTTAGCAGAAAAAATTAAAAGCCGTTTTGGCTTAGACTCTTGTGAAGTAGTGCCTAGCGATGGCTCAGATCCAAACTCAACAGTGGGTTTAGCGCAAGCCGGTGCTGCTGAAATACAACGCCATTTAAAATCAGAAACACCGAAAATTTTAGCTATGGGTACTGGGCGCGTATTACGTGCATGCGTTGATGAACTGCCAACGCTAGATTGTAGTCAACACAAAGTAGTGGCGATGCTTGGTAACATGGCACTTGATGGGTCGGCTTCACCTTATGATGTAGTTGTTAGAATGGCCGAGCATATAAATGCAAAGCATTATCCAATGCCGCTTCCTGTATTACCAAGAAGTGTTGAAGAAAAACAGCAATTGCATTCACAACATAATATTACCAGTAACTTAAAATTGGCCACCAAAGCCGATGTAACATTTGTGGGTGTAGGTAGCCTAGGCGAAAAATCGCCATTACATATCGATGGCTTTGTTGATGAGCAAGAGCTAAAAGATCTACAAAATTTAGGTGCTGTGGGCGAAATGATAAGCTGGGTTTACGACAAACGCGGCCAATTAATTGATTGCACTGTAAACCAACGTGTTGCCAGTACGCCACTAAAAATTGAAGGTAATAAACAAATTTATGCCATAGCTGCCGGTGAAGATAAAGTACTTGCGATACTGGGTGCTGTGAGATCAAATATGATCAGCGGTTTAATTACTAATGAATACACCGCAGAACGTATTTTAAGTATGGATTAGCCAATGTTGTTTTAGGCAACTTTTTAAAACCTACGGTAAAGCTGGCTGAATGAGTTTTTATTTTCAAAAAGGAAAACAAACAAGCCTTTTAAAAACGAACAAATTTAGGCTTTTTAAAACGTGTTTAAAAAGTACTGTGTTGAAAGAACGTTGATGCAAGTGACAATCTAAAAGCTAATGTCGTTAAAATTTTAAAGTAACCAACGTTTAAAGTACTTTGTGAGAAATACAGTCAGTAAAGTGCTGAGTGTAATGAATAATAAAAGCGTAATGATCAGGAATAAACTAAAAAACATAGTTTGCTATAAACGAACTTAATGTCCGATACCGTCTAGTATTGGACATAGTAGGAGTGTATTGCACACTCCTTATTATAATATACATTACTACCTATAATTTATATTATGTTAAATAATGTGAATTATTACATAACCAAAGTAAGTAGCTTCTATTATTTAGGTATAAACCACTATTTCTGGTGTTTTGTAATTGTCTTTTTAAAGTTGGTATTTCAGAAAACCGTTCAAATTGTTATGCGCAGTAACTTTTACAACACCTTACGCGCTACATTGTTTTACACCTATATTTTCGCTAATGTTTATGTAGCATTTCAATCTTATAAAGCTTAGCAATTATCAATTCCATATAGCTGCCTCTATACTCCGTTTATAAAAATTAATTACCTTTTTAAACAGGCTCAAATTTTGTAATCGTCGTTTCAATCATTTTATTTAAAGCTAATTTACTGCTACAAGGTTTTTCGCGCCTCATATCAGGTTTAGATTAAAGCCTTAGATTTAAGTTTTTCGAAACCTAAGGCTTTACGCAAAAATAATATGACTTAGTTACAACCTAGTTCAGACCTTAAACCATACACTGATGATTCAATTGTTTGTGCACTGTTATACGATAAGTTTGGCATTACATTTATACCAGAGCGCGATTCAACTTCATCAATACTTACTTCGGTATTGCAAAAGTTATCACTGCGACTTGCTGTTTGCTCCATAATAAATGCCGATGCTTTAATCGTGCTACCAGTTTGCTGCATAACAATTTTAAAATAGCCACTTGGAATGGTATGCGCTTCGTTAGCTTGTGGTAACTCTGCAAAATAATATTCGTATAATGGACCTGTTACTACATATAAATCATTTCCATTTCCTACGTGATTTCGCACTGCAGATTCAAGCCTAACCCATGGGCCTTGATTTAATGCGGATGATTGCGGCGTAATATTAGAAAGTAAGTTTGTTAGTTTCCAATCAGCCGTATTACTAAAAGATGCTAATGGAACTTGATGGCCTCTATCGGTATTTATTGTTGCATACGCATCGGTGTAATCACTAGGCTCTAACGTGTAATGTGAGTATAGATCTGGATCGGCTTTCCAACTTCTGCTTCTCGATGGTCCACTCATAGTGCTAGTCGTAACATGGTAAGCCACCCAATCTGCAAACTTTGTATAACGATTATTTTTTAAAGTATAAATACTTCGCTCAATTGTATTGCCATTATCTAAACCTGTTGGGCAACCTTGTAAATAGCTGTCTGCACTTGCATTGTGCGCAAAACATAAACCTGTAAGTACTATTGATGCTTTTATTATTGTCTTCATTGTTTTATCCTCTATTAAATGAGGGTAAAAATTAACAGTACATTATTACAGCAATATGTATCTAACTAATTGTTTATAAATACAATAATATCGTCTTAGGCTTTTGGTATTACTAATATAAGTCGCGAGTATACAGTTACCCTCGCCTTATATTTAACGCAATAACGTTGTTTGTAGACCTAGCGAATAAAGAGGTTTTTATACACTTACATGCATTATGTTAAATTGAGTGATTTGCGATTTTCTATGAGTAATGACCCTGATATAAAGCGTATACGCACACTTTTAATGCATGAATGTTGAGCAATTAATAACGATTTATACTTAAATGGTTTAATACTAAAAAATAGATAAAAACAAAAAACCGTTTGAATAACTAATTATACAAAAATTAATACAGCTCAAACGGCATGGTTTTATGTACATGTTAGCCAAAGTGGCTAACTAGGCCTTTAAAATTAAGGTGTTTTAAAACTTTTTATCAGCCAAAAATTCACCCATTAACGAAATTACTCGTTCTGGTTTTTCATCAATAACCCAGTGCCCTGCTTTTTCTATCCAAGTTAGTGTTGAATTTGGTAAGGTTTGAGCTAACTGAGGTGCATATTTAGGTTTTTGAAAGTTATCTTCATCACCCCATAAAATGAGGGTTTCATGCTTTAAGCTTTTAAGCTCACCTGCAATTGCTTGAGTGTACTCTTTATTAAGTCGGCGCATATTATTGAATAACGCTGCTTTACCTCGCTCATTACTCCATTGCTTTAAATACTGTTTTTTAAGTTCGTCGGTCATTATGCTTTTATCGTATACACCTTTTGGCATAAAATCATTTAGCGTATCAACAAACTCATCAACCGATGTTTTTTGCTCTACACCAGGCTCAAGCAAATGTTCAAACTCGGGTATTGGCCAAGAATCAAAGCAAACACTATCAATTAATATTAAGCTGTTTACTTTTTCTGGGTGATTTACCGCCATGAGTTGTGCTATTCCGCCACCTATATCATGAGAGGCAATGTTTGCTTTAGCAATTCCTAGCTCACCCATAAATTGACTGATTATTTTGCACTGAGCATTAATTGATACATCGGTATTTTTTGGCATATCAGATTCGCCGTAATTGAGTAAATCAAGTGCAATAACACGATGTTGCTCACTCAGTGTTGGCATAACATTTCGCCATAACGATTTGTTAGTCGGAATACCATGTAATAATAGTAGAGGTGTGCCCTCACCCATTTCTTGATACGCAATTTTGTGGCCTTCGACGGTAATGGTTTGTGTTTTACTCATACATACGATCCTCATCAATATTTAAAATTTAGCATAAACCTGTTTATGTATAGTGATGAGCAATTATCATCCCAGCTTGTTTTTTAAATAATTTTTTTGAGGTTCAAATAATTACAAAAACCTGAGAGCGCTTTAAAACGCGGTCTGTGGCTATTAATGGTAAGTAGGATTTATTTTTAGTTAAGCGAAAAGAGTAAAAATAAAGAGTTATAAAATAACCTTAATTTTTAAAATTATGAAATAAAGTAGCAGCTACATGAAATAATTACTGCCAGTTTGGGCCTATTAAAAATAATAGGCCCTGTGTATTTTAAGTTTTATATTTTTTAATTTGGACTAGCTTAGCAAATGCTTAATTTTATTAATTAATACTTGCTGCTTTACAGGTTTTTCAAGCATGTCGTCAAACCCAAGCTCAACATACTTAGCATTATTATTTGTATCAGAATCTGAAGTGTGGGCAATAATTTTGGTTTGCTTGTCTGCGTTATGTTTTTTTATTTTAAGCATCGCGTCTGTGCCCGAGAGTTCTGGCATAACAATATCCATTAAAATAATATCGTAATTATTTTGCGACGCCATCAACATAGCTTCTATTGCATTGCTTGCATAATCTATTGCTACGTTTTCATCTTTCAGCATGGCTCTAATAACCATCTCTACGAGCGGTTCATCATCAACTAATAACAACGATTTGGTGTTGTTAAATTCTGTATGCGTTGTAGTTACAGTAATGGGTTCTTGCTTGTTTGCACTTAAGGGTAACAATTCTACGGTGTTAACTAATAACGATAAATTAATAGATGTTGTTTTCCCGCGCTCGTGCACAGTAATATTTTTACCGCCGAGCATTTTAAAAATTGAGATAAAAAACCGCAGCTCTAATGTAGCATCAAAATTAATATCGCTTTCAAAAGACTGTTGTTTGCATACCATTTGTAACTGACTATAAAAGCTCCCCTGATTTGCTAAGTTATTTATAGAAAAGTCCAGCGACAAATAATGTTTACCTTGCTCGTTAATCAGCTCAGAATTTAACGACAATTTGCCTTGATGTGTGCTTTCTATAAGCTCACTAGCAAGCTGAATAATTAATTGCATAATCAGCTTTTCATCATTGCTTATGTCTTTATCTATGGGCACATTGTTATTAATAATTATATTTTTATCATCAGAGTCTTTATTAAGAATATCGGCCGTATTTTTAAGTAAGTCGGCTAAATTAATAGCGCTCATTTTAAGCTTTAGTTTACCGGTATCGGTTTTATTTATATTAACTAATTGCTGCACAACACAACTTAACTGTGTACATGCATTTTCTAACTCATTGCTAAAATTGGCTTTACTGTTTTTATAATTAAGCTCTACTATAGATTGCAGTGAACTAAGTGGTGCTTTTAATTGCATTGCTAGGCGCGCTACAAATTTATCTTTTAGCTGGTTAGCTTGCTTAGATTTTTCTACTACTTGGGCAAGTAATAACTCTTTTTGATGCGCTTGTGTTTCATCTCTAAAGTAACAAACAAAGCCACCAAAGTCGGTATGCCTTTGCACAACGGTGATCCAGCGGCCATCACTAAAGCCGATATCTATTAATTGGCTATGTTCATTAGCTAATTTATTATGTTCTTGATAATGGGTAATAATATTATTTTGTTGAGAAATACTCATTATTTGGCTGTAACTTAACTGTTTATTATTTTGAATAACATGAGAAAACAATTCGTTAAATGCCTGATTGGTTATTACCGGAAATTCGTTACTATTAAAAATGGCAAAGCCATGCGGTAGCGCATCAAGCGAGCTTGAAAACAGCGATTCTCTATTAAGTATAAGGGTGTTTTTTTGTTTAATTTCGTCATGTAAGCGCCTAGGTAAACGTAAAAAATAATAAACAAATGCAAATATAGCTAAGCTAATTAATGCCAGTTTAAATAAGTCGAACCTAGATACATTAGCAGGCGTTATCGGTTTGATGGGTTGCACATGCAAGCGCCACGTAGCAGGAAAACGACTACTTGCTGCGCTTATGCTGTTAGGGATAGTTTTAACATTTAGCTCCCCCCTACTCCCTAATATAAACTGAGGGGTTGATATAAATAAATTATAATTTTGCGTATTTAGCTTACCTATTATGGCATTTAAAAACTTACTTAAATCAAAGGCTGTGACTGTATAAATAGCGCTATTGCCTATATTTATTTCTGAGATTAAAAACGCTGTATCTGCTACAGTAAATACCTCTACTGATTGTTTATTTGCTCGCATTGAAAATGCGTTTAGCCAATTAGTAAAGCCATAAGCTGCTAAATCAAAGTTGTTTTTAGACCATATGGCAAGTTGTTTATAGTCATTATCAAATACAACAAAACCTTTATACGTTAAACTCCTTGATACCTGCGTTTTTACTAAATCACTTAATTGTTGCTGAGTATAACTTTGTTGGCTTTTTAAAAAGCCTGCGACAATTTTATCTTTTTGAGTAATGTAAAGTGCTTGGTTGTCAAAGCGCTCTAATGCATCAAACAGCGTTTGCCTTAACTGCTGAGTTTGTATGGCATAGGCATTTTTTTTGTCTTTTTTATCTAACGTATATAAAAGCAAAGCCGAGAACGAGCAAATAACCAGCGCAATTAAAAAGGCCACCGGCGCTAAGCTAAATAAGTGAACAAATCTATTTAGTGATTTTGTCTCACTCGGTTTAATTGCCTTAGTTGGGGTAAAATGCTTATTAAGCTGGGTTTGCAGTAATTGCGCAAAAGATACAAATTGTTCTTTTTGAGAGCCAATAAGTGTTTTAGGTGAAATATCGGCAATGATTAGTACGCCAATTAAGCTGTTATCTAAATTATAAATGGGATATTGAGAGTAAAAGCGTACCTGTTGGCAGCGCCCTTTTGTTAGTGGGTCAAATAAGGTGTCTTCAATTATGTAGAGTTTTTCTTGTGTGCACGCTTGTGCCAAGCTATTTAATTCACTGTCGGCTTTGTATGGGTCATCGCAACTAATAATTTGTTGCGTATACAAGGCATTATAATCAACGAATTTAACAATAGAAACATCATAAAACTGCTTCATTAGGGTTAGCGTTTCGGTTATTTCTTGTTTTATTTCATCTATTTGTGTGTTGTTAAATTCATTTATATTATTTGCATATGAACTGTTCATGGGCGCACTCCTTCACCTTTCGGCGGTGTAGAAATCCAACGCGTGCTGTTAGCACTTGTATGTGATGGAAGTTTTACTCTAAATGGTGGAAGTAAGTTATTTAAAGCGCGTTCGCCTTGTGCATTTAACACCGGCTCTGCCGAGGTTAAATTGAGCGAAGCCTCGCAGTAAGTCACGCCAGGCTCTATGCCAATAAGGGCCAGCGTTTGAATAATTATGTCGTTATTTATTAAATCGATACCTAGCAGCTCAAAGGTTGTTTCTAAAATAGTAAATACCAGTGTTTCTACTATATTTTCATCTTCTGCTAGTTGCGTACCTTGTGGGCAGCAAATACTGCCTAGCTCTACATCTACACTGCTTGCTACACCTACCAGCGCCAGTGCATCAAGCGCGGTTCCTAATAACACTTCAACTTGTGGCAAATATAAATCAAGAATATCGCCTTGTGGCTCATACCCTGTTTGGCAACTATTGCACGACTGCGATAATTGCTGACTGTCTATGCCTAATAACGGATTACCAAGTGCAGTTACACCAATCAAACAACTACTATCGGCTTGCTGTTTAGCAATTGAAAAGCTTTCGCACGGGTTACCAGTAACTACCTTTTGAGACATATAGCGCGATACAATTTCGTCACCTGTTGCGGGGCACGCTAATGCTGTACTTTTTAGTAATTGCCCCATTACGGAGTTACTTAATTGCCCAATGGCATAATTAGGGCCTTGCTGTAGCGCATTGATATAACTTACATTGCCACTATTAGCGGTGTTACTAACTCCTAAACTATCTGAAAACTCATCACTTAAACTTTTTATACACGGGTTGCCTTGGCAATTAGGCGCATCGTAATAAATGGCTTCTCGTGAGGTGAACCTGTCATCGCGTATCCCAATTAAAGCGCGGTATGTTGCATTTGCTTGGCGGTCTGTGTAAAAAATTAAAGGCGCTTGGTGCTCATCAAACCCAATGGCGATACCTAAGGGGGTGTTATTAGCATCAACCACTGTTATTTGGTTATCTACCTTTGTGTGATAGCGCTTAATGAGTGCATCTCGCACTAAAATAACACCACCAATTGAGCCAATAATTAAAATGGTAATAATTAAAATCAGCTCAATAGTGAGTATGTAGCCCTGTTGGTATTGTTTATTCATAGAGCGCTCCTATAGCACTTCAACTAGCATTTTTAGTACATTCATTACCTGCAGCGCTGCAGGAAAAAACACCAGTACTAAAAACATAGGAAAACAAATTAAGATAATGGGAAAGGTGGTATGCAGTGCT
The DNA here is from genome assembly GCF_005887365.1 of Pseudoalteromonas sp. S3785. NCBI lineage: Bacteria > Pseudomonadati > Pseudomonadota > Gammaproteobacteria > Alteromonadales > Pseudoalteromonadaceae > Pseudoalteromonas > Pseudoalteromonas sp. S3785. The sequence goes on from NZ_PNCT01000053.1 coordinate 64,811, forward strand.
TTTTTATTTACTTTTTTAGCTAATAAGATATTTTTTTTAAGCGCAAAGCTTTCTAATTGTGACTCAACCGCCTGTATTAACGGGGTGCCAAGCTTAGAGCCAATAAGCATTAGATTAGCTAATTTTTTTAAACCCGAGACCCCTGTTCTGTCATATAACGAATTAAAGGCTGTTTCGCGGTCTTTACCGGCACTGAGCTCAAACAAAAATAATTTAAGCTCTTTATATAAAGGGTGTTTTTTACTTAACCCGTGATCAACCGCTAAAGCAAATGCACGCTCTAGCGAAAAGCCAGCGCGCATATACACTAACAGCACACTTAAAAAAAACTCTAAGCTATTGTTTATTTGTACTTTACGCTGGCCTTTTTTAAATAAAAACCACATATCAGGCGCAAAAAAGCTAATAAAACAGATAATGGCTACAAGCGGTGTACTTATTACATAACCAGTGATCTCTATGGCAGTATAAGCACAAAATGTGGCGGCCATTTTAAAGCAGTACATGCTCAATAAAATTTTATTTAACTGATACCCTGCTTGTCTAAATTGGCTTTTTGAAATAACAATTAATGGATACCAATTTATATTAGTTTTGATAGGTTGCTGTACCTCAGCCTTTAATGACTGCTTTTGAATATGGATAAATGCACCCATACTCACCAATAAGCCAACAAATAAAAATAGATCTATCATAGCGTTACCCTCAAGCTTAGGCGAAGCCATAAAAAGCCAAATAACTGGCAAAGCACAGCAACGGTAATAAAGGCCATGCCATTGGGGTTATTTAACAGCGGATCGAACCAGGTTGGATCGGTGTAAGTAAATAAAGGCACTAAAGCGTAGGGTAAAACGCCACTAAACAGCGCAGCGTATTTAGTACCAGAAAGCTTAGCTTTGAGCTGCTGGCGATCTAGCGTTCTTAACGACATCATTTTGCATACACTTTTAAGCATGTCAGTTAGATCGCACTGGCTTTTTGTATGAGTAATTATGCTATGTGCAAATAACCGTACGGTTTCGCAGTTGTAGCGTTTAATCAAAGGGGCGAATGAGCTTTGTATATCACTGCCCATATTTAAGCGCTGCAGTAATAAATGACTTTGCGGTTTAATGTATTTATCGGCGTGTTCGTCGGCAAATTGCATAGCCTGAACAAGTGAAAGCCCAGTACTTAAACACGATTGTACGGTTTCTATGTACTCTAAAAATAAGTGCTCAAACTTAGCTAATTTATAGTGTGCTAAATCAATAATCACTATAAAGCAGGTTATAAATACAACCAAAGAAACAATTAATGCACTTGTAGTTGCTTGAGGATAAAAGTACTGTGCAACATACCAAGTACTGGTGGCAAGCGAGCAAGCAACGCTTATAAATAAAGCATTACTGATGTTAATCCCAAGTACCCGCAGTGACACTGTGATAATGTCTTTTTCTTCAAGTACATCGACCTCGTGCTTAGTACTTGCAGCGTGCGTTTTTACTTTAAGTGTTATAAAAACACTCAGTGCTAAGGTAAATGACATAATACTTGCTATGGCCAGTAAGTAATTAAGTTTATTCATAATTACGCTCCCTGGCCGGTTGCAGTAATGCGCTTATTTCGTTTATGTTGGCACCTTGGCTTTGCATAAAGCTCACCACGCTTGAGGTTCTAATTGCCTTATCATTTACTTGCTCGGTATCGCTTACGCTATACAGCGCAGAGTATTGCGCACGTCCGTCTACTCGCTTTATTTCGCCAATACTTTTTAGGATTCTTACACCGTTTGTATTTCGAGAAACATGTACAATTAATTGAATGCTTGATGCGATTAATGCGCTGGTGTGGGTGTCGCTTAGCTGCGCGTTATGTAATTGCACAAGCGTTGATAATCGGTTAACCGCATCGCTTGCACTATTAGCATGTACGGTGGTCATTGATCCTTGGTGCCCGCAGTTCATGGCTTGCAGCATGTCTATTACTTCCCCTGCGCGTACTTCGCCTACAAGTATTCTGTCGGCGCGCATTCTTAGTGCCGCTTTTACTAAATCGCGCAGGGTAACGGCGCCTTTGCCATCGCTGTTGGTGTCGTGCGCCTCTAATTGCACCACATGATTATGGTGCAAATTTAGCTCTGCACTTTCTTCTATAGTTACTACCCGCTCGTTAGTATTTATTGAATTAGCCAATACATTTAACAAAGTGGTTTTACCCGCGCCGGCATTACCACACACTAAAATATTGACCCCTAAGGCCACCGCGGTTTTTAAAAAAGTGAGGCAGTTTTTGCTTAAAAACTTATTGTCGATTAAAAAATCATCGTTAATTTTTTTGTGGTTAAATTTTCTAATCGAAACAATTGCAGCACTGGTGCATGCCGGTGGCACTACAATATGTACCCTGCTCCCATCTTTTAGTTTGCCATCTACAATGGGATTCAGAGCGTTAACTTGTCGAGCGCAACTATCAAGTAATCTATCAACAAAACGACGTAAGTGACGTTCATCGTCAAACTTACTGGCTGTACATAGCAATTTACCTTGCTTATCTATCCAAATATTTTGCGTATCGTTAATTAAAATATCGCTTACTTGGTCATCCAGCATAAATTGTGCTATTGGTCCTAAACCTTGTATTTCGTCGTAAACGGCTTGTACTACTTGAGCTTGTTGATGGCTGTTAAATGATGATTGTGCAAATTCGTCAATATCACTGCAAAGGGCAGATATTTTTTCAAGCAGCGCATCATTCAGTAAAGCACTTGGGTCTTGCTCGTATTCTTCAATTACTGCATCGTGGAGAATTTTTTTAAGTGATTCAAAGGTATTTAAATTGGTTTCTACAGACTCTGGTTTACTTGATAAATTAAACATAGCGCCTCACTTAGCTACATATACAGCTTGGTTTTTAACGCCTTTAACCACTTGAATTGTTCGGCTAGTTTGTAATTGGGAGAAATTTTGTAAGCGACCTTGTTCAATGTCATAAGCGCTGTGCACAATTATCGATACCTTATCTTGGGTATCAATTGCGGCTAACGAATACACATCTTTAGGAAGTACAGCCAACACTAATGACACACCCGCGCTGGTTGCTGGCTCTTTTTTTGCTAGGCTGTCCATCACGCCATTTTTTTGCGCTTTACTGCCAGGACCTTTTGAAATGCCAATAAGCTGCACATCGCGCGCAACGGTTCTTACAAGCCGGTTTGTTTTAGCAACAATATCTAAGCGGTCGCCTTTGTGCACCCGCGATAATGGAATATCTAAAGTGGTTAATTTTAATGTATAAAGCACTCTGCCTGCGGGGATCGCCTCTGATAAATTTTGGCTTTTAACCTGCATAAAATCTGTTTCAAATAGTGGTTGTTCACCCATTTTATTAGTGGCTAATTGCTTACCAATAAATGCGCGGGGATTTTGTATACTTAGCGCCATATTTGCATAGTTACTAGGGTTTACATCTTTTTGGGCAATGTCGTGCACACTCACTACTTGCCCGGCCGACATATTTTTATTTACCACCCAGGCAGTAACTAAGTCTTGTTCGTTTACTTGTCTGATGCCAAGCGCTGAGGCCAACATGCCAGAGGTGATAAGTAAGGTGAGTGCAGCGGTAGTCGCCCCTTTATTATTTTTACTTTTCATAATTTCCTCCTGACAAATTTCACTGCCACACGTTTGTGGCAGTGTGATTTAGGTAGTTATAAATTTAATTACCTTGTGAACCACCTGCTGCTGTACGTGTTGCAGCATCGCCACTTGGCGTTGCATTAATAAGTGCAGCACTTTCACTAAAGTCAGAGGCAACAAAAGTAAACGAGCTACCATCGCCTGCGTAAACATCTACGGCATCAACATAGCCAGAGCCTGAAATTTCTGCAGTGCCTTCGGCGTTGATCATGCCATCAAATACATAGCTTTGATCTAACGAGCCAATTGCTTCTGCTACATCTTCAAGCTCGCTGGTTACAGAGTCTCGTAGGGTTGATAAACCAATTACCAGCGCTGCCACCATAGAAGTTGAAAGAATAATTAGCTCAGAAGTAAGTACAAAGCCTTGTTGTTTTTTACCGTTTAAGTTGCTTTTCATAGTTTTCATAATGATCACCTTAAATGTGTTAGAGCTTATGCCCACTTTATATATAGCGAGGACCGTGCCATTTATTAAGTCTATAAAAATCAGTACTTTGCTTTTATTATTTAAAATATGCTTTTCTTATCCTTGTTATGATTCGCATTTTGCAAATCATTATTAAAGTGCGTTACAACGCAAGCAGAAATTAATTAAAAGGCAAGCTGTTACTCATTTATACAAAGCTTTTAAATTAAGAGTGGCGAGCAATTAGATGGGGGGATGAACAAAGCGAGATAGGTTTAAACAACGCCGAGTAAGGCTATTTTAATTGTTTAGGTAGGTACGTTGTTTTTACTTTTTATGAGCGGGTTTAATTAAGGAGTGCGTAGTTTAATAAAATAAAAAGGCCTTGCGGCCTTAACTTTTACAATTACCAAGTACCGAAAGTTTCGCGTAGCGCGCTGTGGCTTGGCTGTGCTGCGCATCAAAACCTATTGCCTCATTATAATAATGACACGCCAATGCGTTATCAGGTGTCGCCTCAGCTATTAGCCCTTTATGATAGTAATAATGGCTTTTCTGCGTGCCAAATTTATAGGCAAGCTCTAAATAGTTAGCTGCAATAACATAATGCCCTTGCGCATAATAAATAGACGCCATTTGTAAATACAGTGAAGCCTCAGTACCAAATTCATCAATAGCGTACTGGGCAATTTGTTTTGCTTTGGCTAAATTACCTTGCTCAATAGCTAAGTTAATGCCTAAAGATAGCGCGTTTAAAGGCGGATTAGGTAAATTAAGAAGCTTGTTTATTACCGATTGCGCCTGATTAGCTCGTCCGCTTTTATACAGCGCATAAGCTGATACAGATAAAATAACCTTATTGTTTGGGTGCTCAAGCATTAACTGATTAAGCTCATGCACTAAGGCTAAACAATTAACCGCGCTTACCCCTTCACAAGTTAAATCACTGCTGTTTAGTGCATACTTAGTAACAATTTCACTGAGTGCAGTATGTGGGTTTACACTGGGCGCATAATCTATATGTGCGCAGCCCGATATACTCAGTAAAATAACGATATATATTATTTTCATAACCCTTGCTCCTGTATAAAACTGGCCATTTGGCTATCTAAATCAACTGTTTGCCACACACGTAAATTATTAACCGGCTCGCGGACTAAATTAGGGGTAACCACAATAATCAACTCGCGGTTGTTTTCGCTTTTACTGGTTGTTTCGCTTAATTTACCAAATAGGCTCTCGCCGTTTGCATCAGGTACAAAGTCGTGACTAGCGTTGTTATCTGTACTAATTAATCCACCAATAATTAAAGGTTGCCCGTCTTGCAAACGGGTAGATGTTTGCATACTGCGCGTATTAAATGCACTGCTGTTTAAACTGCTGCCGGTGCTTTGTGCTATTTCTGCTGTGAGTGTGGTGTCTGGCAATGAAATAACCGGATTTAAATCAAGGGTTATGCGGTCTTTGTTATCCACTAAAGCACGAACATTGAGCTCAACGCCGAACGATTTAAACTCAGTACCACTAAACACTGAACCGCTATTACCTTGTTGCCCGCTGGTAACGCCAGATGGGCTGTAGCTTGTAGGTACTGGCACTTCGCCGCCAACTTTAAATACCGCGCTTTCGCCTGCAAGTACGGTAAGTGTAGGCCGCGAAAGCGTTCTTGAAATTCCCTCTTGCTCTAGCAAAGAAAACAACATATCAATGGCAAATTGCGAGGTTGATAACTGCAAGTTATTTGTTAATTGTCCGCCAATTAATTGCAGTGCGTTTTCTATTGATGCTGAGCCAGACTCACGGGCATTCATGCCTTCTAGGCCAAATAAACCTTGCTCGTTGTTATACCCATTAGAAAGGACACTAATATCTGGACGCCATTGCTTTAAGCGGCGCTGATTAACTTCATAAAGCTGCACCGACACCCTCACTTGAGGTAAGTCTTCTACTTCAATGCTTGATAGCACTTTACCTTTAGCCACCGAAAGCAAAGTTGCCCGCGCTACGTTTGAATTTACATTACTTAAAGTCAGGCCAGAATCGTCATTTAATAACCCGCCAGACTCATTTGCGAGTACTTCAATAGCGCTTGTTTCGTTTTGCGTTGTGCTACTGATAAGCCCGTTTGGATCTAGTGCCGATGTGGGTGCTTGGCTTGCTTGCTCTGGTTCAAATAATTTATTGATGGTATTTAACAAACGCACCAGTTCAATTTGATTTTTAACTGTGCCGCTGAGCATAAACACATCGTTATCATCGTTTGATAACTCATCAACCGAAATACGTTTTACAGTTACTTTGTCAGCCCCCATCGATTTTAACACCTGCGCTATGCGCGCTTCCTTAGGCTTTGGCGCTTGCGTAACTTTAATAAGGTTAATAATCGCTACTTTACTTGAGCTTTGTGCTAAGCCATTGTTTAAATTACCCATGCCCTGTAAACGCTGCGCTAAAGAATTAAACATTCCTTGGTTAGGCGCAGAGGTAATAACAGGTTGCGCCGATTGCGAGCTACTTGCATATAAATAGTTTTTTGCCGCTTCGTGGGCTGCATGGCGATAATTAAGCGTAGGTACTTCGCCACGTAGTACTACCGCGTGTCTATCAGGTGCGATAGTGAGCGCTAAGTTGGGATGAATATCGTTAAGGGCATTTTCAAGTACGCTGTAGTCTTCGGTCACACCCAGTAAAAATGTTTCTGATGTGTTGTCGTCATACCACACCATCATAGAGGTGCGGCCCAACTTTTTAGCTAAAATTAACAGCTCGCGCCCGTTTACTACGTTTACATCGAGTGTGGTTTCGTGGCCTAGCGCAACACGTGCTATATCGCGGTTAAATACAAAGCGAGTATGGGTCCACTTAACTAAGTGGGATACTTTTTTTACTCTATCGCCATTGGCGTTTTCTATGTAATTTAAATTGCTTTGCTTGGCGTATACACAGCACGGTAAAAAAAGTATTACAAAAATAATGGCTTTAAACATATGCGCGTCCTCAAGTATGCGTTGAATTAACAGAGCAAGTTTAAGACCAGCAAATATTTAGCTTTAAATTCAATAAATTAAAATGATTGGAGATATAAGCACAGGCGGCTTTAGTATTTTGATTTGCAAAATGCAAATGAACTTAGGAGAGAAGGCACAAAGCAGTGCTTTGTGCCAAAAGTATTAATGCAGTGCGGCAGTAAAAGGAATGCTTTTACAAATTTCGGCTTCAGCGACTAGTAGCTCTTCTAAACGAACATCAACTTCTTCTTTATCAAAGTATTCGTACGCAAGCTCTACAAATAAGTTTTTATGTTTTTCTTCTGATTTAGCTATGGCTACATAAAAGTCTTTTTCTTTACCCTCTGGTAATGCTTGGGCAACCAATGAAAAGCGCTCGTGGCCACGGGCTTCTATTACGCCGCCGACCAGTAATCTATCCATTAAAAATCCATCACGGCCATGTCTAAATAAAGCACGTATTTGTTTGATGTACGGATCTTTTTTGTCATCGCCTAAGTTTGTATCGCGTTCAATAAGCAGTTTAAGCACTTGTTTAAAATGGATTAATTCTTCTAGCGCTAAATCGGTCATGGCTTTTACCAATTTACGTTTGTCTGGGTAATGAGACAGCATAGAAATAGCCATGCCCGATGCCTTTTTTTCAGCAGCGGCGTGATCTTGTAAAAATGTATTAAAGTCGGCTAAAACCTCTTCGGTCCATTCAAATGGGGTGTTGTATTTCAATTCAAACATTTTTTGTACTACTTAAAAAATAATGCGAGGATTTTAGCGTATTTGCTAGTAAAAATCTTGCAGCCCAGCGCATAATTATCGCAAATAAGGTAAATGCTTATCTATGCGCCCTTTTGCTGTTGAGTCAATTTTTAAAGGGTGTTTTATATCGTTCCAGGCGGTCACTTTGCCACCACTATTCATTTTTTCAAAGGCTGTGCGCTCGGTTTTAATACCCAAAAACGCAGTGAGCTGAGCAAAACTTTGTGGCTTAGCTATATCAATTTCTAAATAATCGTTATTACGGTGCTTAAAATACTCCCTCGCCTGTGTTAAATGGGTGTCGTAACACGTTGATAAATAATCATCATTGTTTATGTTATCGATGGTTAAGTCATTAAAGGTTGTTAAGTAACAGCGTTTAATATGAATATTAAACCCGCCATCTGGGCGCGTTAAATTAGTGTGCATACGCAGCAATAATTGCCTAATAGAGGGGATCCAAGCTGTTTTTTCACGGGCTAAATAGATAAATTTAGCGCCGGGGTAATGGTTATCTAATGCTTTGTAGTCATTAAATACAGGGGTATCGGCTATTGCTGTGGCATTTTCAAAACAATACGCGGTGTACGCGGTGTGCGCTGTGGCAATGCCAAAATCTAGAAAAGCGTGGCATACACTCGTGGTGCCTGTACGAGGAAGTCCAATTATAAATAGTTTACTCATAACGGCTATTACTTAACTATTTCGTGTTACAAGCAATATAAAGGCACTAATAACCATTACTAAAAAGGTAGCAATAGTCCCAATTTGGCGATATTTAAGGTTGTTTTCAACTATGCCTAAATTGTGAAACACGCGCCCTATTAATAATGCGCCACCTAAAATATTACAATAATGGCTGGCAAGGCCTTGGTATTCGGCTAAAAAAAGTAAAATAACCGCAAAAGGTACGTATTCCATAAAGTTGGCGTGAGCACGTACAGCACGTTGTAATTTAGTGTTGCCGTTATCGCCCAGAGACACTTGCTCACTGCGGCGCACTTTGATCACATTAAAACTTAAGTAAATATAATAAAACGCTAAAAGCGCAGCATACGTTGAGATTATCACGGTGTTGTCCTGTTTTTATTTTTGGCAATAATAACATAGTTTTGCACAATCATAAGTTTACTTGGTAAGTATGCTAAAGTGTGTATTAGTTGAACTTAATAATGCAATTAAAGGAATTTATGTTTGTCCCACGCAAAGTAGCCGACCGCTACCGTGAAATGATCAACAGTATTGGCTTTTATCCTTCTGTACTTTCTGTTGGTTTTTTACTTTTTGCTGTTTTAACCATGTCGCTAGAATATATTGCACCTGTAGAGCAGCTTAAATCGTTTATATCTGTGATGTTAGTAGATAGCGCAGAAAATGCCCGTACTATTTTAAGCACCTTAGCGGGTAGTATTATTTCGCTTACCGTATTTAGTTTTTCTATGGTGATGGTGGTATTAAATTCTGCCAGTGCCAGTTTATCACCACGAGTGGTACCTGGGCTTATTACCCGCAAATCGCATCAAATGGTATTGGGCTTTTATTTAGGTAGCATAATTTACTCAATTATTATGCTCATTAATATTAATAAGCTTGAAGGTGGTGATACCGCTATTCCATCGCTTGGGGTGCTGCTGTCATTGGTGTTTGGCTTAGTATCGCTTGGCTTGTTTGTATTTTTTATTCATTCAATATCTAAAGCCATTCAAGTAGATAATGTACTTAACGGTTTATTTAGCCAAACTAAACGCGAAGTTAAAGCCATTGTTGATAGGCAATCAGAAAAGCCATTCTCCTACTTTCCTGATTTTACACAATGGCACTCAGTTAATAGCACCACCGAGGGGTATTACAAAGGGGTGCATACAGATAAATTATGCGCCATATTAGCTGAGGAAAACATTCGGGTGTATATCTCGGTAAACCAAGGTTACTTTACCGTTAAAGGCTATCCGTTTTTAAAATGCGACAAAGACATTTCTAATAACGATGAGCTAATAGCTAAAATTTTAGACTGCTTTATTTTTTATATAGAAGAGTACATTAGCGATCATTACCGTTATGGTTTAACGCAAATTTCAGAAATTGCCGTAAAAGCAATGAGCCCAGGTATAAACGATCCCGGAACAGCGGTCAAATCGATAGATATGCTAAGTATTTTATTAATTGAGCGGCTGTCGCTTAACGATATAAACTATTCGTTTAAACACAGTGACAATGCCCCACTCCTCTTTATACACGAAACCAGTTTTGATGAGTTGCTACACGATAACTTTACGCCACTGCGCAATTACGCAAAAGCGGATGCGTATGTGATGACGAACGTTTTAGAAGCCTTTAAAAATATATTGTTTGTAGCGCATAAAGATGAAGATGCACGAAATAGCCTATTTAATTACTTAATCGCCATAGTCGATGACATAAATGAGCATGTAAGTAATGAATACGACAGACAAGAAATAACAAATATGTTAAATGCCATAGCGCGTATAAGTGAACAAGAAGGTAAAAAATTAGTGGCGCGTTTTGAGCGCCACAAAGCGTAGCTTAATCTATAAAGTAAACGGCATAGCTTGATGCGGTCACTTTAATTTCTCCAGCATGATACGCATCAGGTACAAATTTTCCTGGTGCACTATCTGCTACCATCATGGTTTTTTCTGCACGTGCATAAGGCTGCGCTGATATATTCATTGGGCTAAGTGACGCCGTATACAGCCCTTTTAGTTCAACACCATAATCTGTACTTAATTCTTTGGCGGCTTTACGGGCATCTTTAATGGCCAGCTTTTGCGCTTGTTTGTGTAGCTCCTCATAATTACTCGCTAAAAACTGAGTTTGGTTTATTTGGTTAATGCCATTATTTACTAAGTTTTGTAACAACTGCGGGTATTTTTCGATTTCAGAGAGTTTAACGCTTAACGTGCGTGATACCCTAAAGCCTTTAAACTCTTGATTACCCGATGTGCGGTTATATTGGCTTTCACGATTTATAGAAATATGCCCTGCATTAATATTAGCGTCTTTAATACCCAGCTCTTTTACTAATTTAATTGCTTTGGCCATGGTTTTATCAGCTTTGTTTTTAGCATCAATTAGGTCTTTATCTATTTCTACAATGCCTACGCTTAATTGTACGTAATCAGGCATAGTGGTAACGGTTGCTTCACCTTTAACATAAATATGGGGTGCGTTAGGCGTTGAGTTTGCATGCGCATCAAGGCTTAAGGTACTTAAGGCAATTGCGCTACTTAATATAAGAATGTGTGTTTTCATTGCATTATCCATTGTATTTCGTTGTCTCTATTAAAGAGCCTACGTGGTTAACAATAAATGAACAAGCACAAAAAAACAGGCAATTGCCTGTTTTTTATAACGGGCTGTGACACAGTGTACAGCCTTATTTACTTTACGTTACTCAGCGTAATTAAATGCTACAACGTTTGTAGTTACGGTATTTAGGTAACCAGTAGTTTTTGTTAATAGCAGCCCACAGTGCATCATCGCTAATCTCTAGCGCTACGCCCTCTTCGATTGCTTTTTTAGCTACTGCAAATGCAATACGCTTACTTAATGTTTCAATTTCGGTAAGTGCAGGTAATAAGCTGCCTTTGCCAGTGTTTGCACGAGGTGATGACTCAGCAAGCATTTCACTGGACATACTCAGCATCGCATCAGTAATGCGTGTTGCCTTTGCTGCTATTACACCCAGACCAATACCTGGGAAAATATAACTATTATTACATTGTGGAATTGGGAACTCTTCACCATTAAATTCTACTGGCTCAAAAGGGCTACCCGTTGCTACAAGTGCTTTACCTTCAGTCCATTTAATAACATCGGCTGGGTGTGCTTCAACCTGCTTAGATGGGTTACTTAATGGGAAAATAATCGGTTGCTCACAGCCTGAGTGCATAGCGCGGATAACTTGCTCAGTAAATAAGCCCGGTTGCCCCGATACACCAATTAAAATATCAGGTGCTGCACAGTGCATTACATCTAATAATGAAGCGTATTCGCCGCTGTAAGTCCAATCACCTAAAGCCGCTTTTGGTTGTGCTAGTGCTTGTTGGAAATCGCGTAAGCCTTCCATGCCTTCTGTTAGTAGGCCAAAACGGTCAACCATAAATACTTGGCTGCGCGCTTGTGCTTCGCTAATGCCTTCAAATACCATTTGGCTAATAATTTGTTCAGCAATACCACACCCGGCTGAGCCTGCACCAACAAATACTACTTTTTGCTCGCTAAGGGTTGAGCCTTTAACACGACACGCTGCTAATAAAGAGCCTACCGTTACCGCTGCTGTACCTTGAATGTCATCGTTAAAGCTACAAATTTCGTTACGGTAGCGTTTAAGTAACGGCATAGCGTTTGGCTGTGCAAAATCTTCAAACTGCAGTAATACATTTGGCCAGCGACGTTTAACCGCTTTAATAAATAAGTCTAAAAACTCATCATACTCATCTTGCGCTATACGCTTATGACGTGCGCCCATGTACATAGGGTCGTTAAGAAGCTTTTCGTTGTTAGTACCTACATCAAGCATTACAGGTAATGTGTACGCTGGGCTAATACCACCACACGCTGTGTAAAGTGATAATTTACCAATAGGAATACCCATGCCACCAATACCCTGATCGCCTAGGCCTAAAATACGTTCACCATCGGTAACCACTATTACTTTTACTTTGCCTTTGGTAGCGTTGCGCAGGATGTCGTCTATTTGATAGCGATCTTCGTACGAAATAAATAAGCCACGAGCACTGCGGTAAATATCTGAGAATTTTTCACACGCATCGCCAACGGTTGGCGTGTAAATAATTGGCATCATTTCTTCAAGGTGATCTCGCACTAAACGATAGTATAGCGTTTCGTTGTTATCTTGAATGGCACGCAAGTAAATATGCTTGTTTAAGTTATCGTTAAAGCTTGAATACTGCTGATAACAACGCTCAACCTGTTCTTCAATTGTTTCAAAACGTGGCGGAAGCAAACCGGCAAGGTTAAAGTTTTCGCGTTCTTTTTTACTAAACGCACTGCCTTTGTTTAAAAGCGGGGTTTCAATTAGGCCAGGGCCAGAGTAAGGAATATAAAGGTAGTTAGGATCAGTATTAGTTGTCATATTTCCAGGCTTTAACGGAGTCTTAAGTTATGATCTGCCATTATCATTGTAAAAGGTTAAATTGCAATGACAATTCAGCTTGTCAGACCATTGAGAGAAAACACATGCAGGCCTCACTGCCTGCATGGCTATTATACATAAATTAAAATTTGATAGTGGCGTTTTTGTCAGTTAAATCCGACAAAGCAACCCCTTCGCGACGCGGGTCGGCACCGCCATACAATTTATTATCTTTGACCTCTACCGCATGTAAACCAGAGTTTAAATCAAGTACACGCACATTATGGCCGCGTTTAGTTAATTGCGGTGCTATGGCTTCGAGCGCGGTGCCTTTTTCAAGGCTAGTGTAATCGTTACGGTTGGTGGTTCTTGGCAGGTTAATCGCCTCTTGGGCCGATAAGTTCCAATCCAGTACACCAATAACCACTTGCGCCACATAATCAATGATACGGCTGCCACCTGGCGAGCCAACCACTAAACGTAAGCTGCCGTCGTTGTTAAACACCATTACCGGCGACATAGAGCTGCGTGGGCGTTTTCCCGCTTCAACACGGTTAGCTACTAATTTGCCGTCAATGCGTGGCGAAAGCGCAAAATCGGTTAATTGGTTATTTAAAATAAAGCCATTAACCATCACCGTTGAGCCAAACGCCATTTCAATTGAGCTGGTCATAGATACGGCATTACCAAAGCTATCTACAATGGATACGTGAGAAGTTGATGGCAACTCAAAAGAGTCATCTTTTGCGTAGCTTAAATAGCCTACGGGGTTACCTGCTACTGCTTTTGTGTCTTGCTCAGTAATAAGCTTGGCGCGTGATGCAATGTACTTTTTATTTAACAGCTCTTTGGTAGGCACTTGCGTAAAATCAGGGTCGCCCATGTACATATTACGATCGGCAAATGCTATGCGTGAGGCTTGGCTAAAGTAATGAATTGCCTCTTCGCTATTAGGCTTAAGCGCACTTATGTCTTTGTGTTCAAGTAAGCCTAAAATTTGTAATACCGCTACACCTCCGCTACTAGGTGGGGCCATAGAGCACACATTATAAGCACGGTATTTAATACACACAGCATCGCGTTGCTTGCTTTTATAATTAGCCAGGTCTGATTCGCTTAATGTACCCGGTGCAATTTTTGAATTTTGCACTGCGTTTACCATTTGTTTAGCGTTATCGCCTTTATAAAATGCATCAATGCCTCGTTTAGCAATGTCTTTGTATAAATTTGCTAAGGGCTGATTTTTTTTAATAGTACCGGCTTTAATTAAATTCCCATTAGGGTAAAAGTACTCGTTAATCACCGGCATGCTCATTACACCTGGGTTTAATTGGCGAGCCAATAACCCGTGTAAACGTGGCGACACCTCAAAACCCTGCTCGGCCAGTTTAATTGCGGGTTTAAATAACTCGCTCCAAGCAAGCTTACCGTATTGTTGATGCGCGTTTGCAAAGGCGTGCAAAATACCAGGCACACCCACAGAGCGACCGCCTACAACCGCCTCAATCCATTTAACGGCTTTACCGTGTTTATCTAAAAACAGATTTTCGTCTGCATTTTGTGGTGCGGTTTCACGGCCATCAAAGCTTGTGAGTGTGTTATCGGCTTTGTTGTAGTACATCATAAATGTACCACCACCAATGCCCGACGACTGTGGCTCAACTAAGGTCAGGACTAATTGCGTTGCAATTGCCGCATCGACTGCGCTACCGCCTTTGGCTAAAATTTGCTGACCTGCTTGCGAGGCGTAAGGGTTGGCCGCGGCCACCATGTATTGCTCACCCGTGACTAATTGCTTTTGTACAATTGAGGTGGTGGCTTCTGGCTCGCGAATTTCTACTTTGGTAGGTTGTTTGGCTATTGTTGGCAGCGTTACTGCAAACAAACCAATAGTAAATAATGACTTAAGTTTAAAATGCATAAAAATACTAAAAACACTTAATTACGTAGTTGTATTTGGCATCTTAAAGTTAAACGGGCACAATATGCAAAAACTTTGACTAAAAAAATACAATAAAATGCTTAATTTACCGCTTCAACCTCGTTATTTACTTCCACCATTATTTTTGATGCTTTTTAGTATTGTTTTTGCTGCATTTGATTTAAATAGTTTACTTGAATTTAACCGAGCACTCATTGAAAACGGCGAAGTTTGGCGGGTGTTTACCAGCCAATTTGTACATGCTAATTGGGTGCACTTAGGGTTAAACGCATTAGGTGTATTTTTAATTTGGTTACTGCATGGTGAATACACATCGCCTGCGCGTTATGCCTTTAATGTGTGTTTTTTAGCCCTTTGGTGTGGGTTAGGCGTATTATGGTTTTGCCCTGCTATATCTATATACACGGGGTTAAGTGCCCTATTGCATGGTGTCATTATTTGGGGAGCGGTAAAAGACATTACCCTGTCGCTTAAATCGGGTTATTTATTATTTATAGGCGTGTGGATAAAAATAATAATGGAGCAAGTAAACGGCCCTGATGCCACTATAGGCCAATTAATTGATTCAACCGTTGCTATTGATGCACATTTAATTGGCGCTGTTGGCGGCACATTGCTTGCCTTCCCATTGTTAACTAGCCACCTAAAAAATAAAAACGCCACTTAATTAA